>JAFRKG010000076.1 GCA_017431845.1 Methanosphaera sp.
AAAAATACGAAAGCAAAATATTTATAACCGATGAATCCTACACAAGCAAAAGCAGTTTACTAGACAACTACAGAAGACCAACATACAAAACAAACGAAGAAAAAAAAGAGGAATATAAATTTAAAGGAAAACGAATAAAAAGAGGACTCTATAAAACAAGCACCGGAATATTAATAAATGCAGATATCAACGCAGCATGTAACATCATTCGTAAAAGTAAGCAGAACTTCCCCAAGGAACGACTGTATAAGTGGGCACGGACTGCCCCCGGGAAAATCAAAAAAATACAAGACTATTTTCAAAAATAAACAATAAAAGAAAAGGGTATTGTTACATTTGATTTGAACAAAGACATAATAATGGTTATCATTTTGAAAAAAAAGGTTAATATTTTTTCAAGTATTACTTTTTTTCTCTTGAAACTAATTTATGCCAAGTCTCTACCAGTTAATACATTGAGACTTTAGATACTCCATTTATATTTAATAATAATGGTATTATTGTTCCGTCTACTTGTTTATTAGTGATAATTGTTACATGAGGTCTGCTTGATAATTCTGGATCTGTTGCATATACTTGTCTTATGCTTATTTGTTGGTTGGCTAGCATTTCTGTGACTTTGTTTAATATTCCTATTTGTTGTCCGTCTCCTTCTATTTCTATTACTCCTAGCCCTAATTCTTCTGATATGTTTGATAGAACTGGTCCTGCTGATTGTATGTTTGTGAATAGTTTTTTTAAATTTTTGTTTTTTAATATGTTGTTTACTGTGGATACTACTACTCTTCTGTCTGTTTCTATTGATTTTGCTAACGAAGATATGTTTATCTCTACATCATTACAGTATATTTTTTTATCTTCACCTACTCTTAATCCTAATTGTAACATTTTTTTGATTACTTTTTGTTGTGAAGGGTATTTGTTGAATTTTTCCAGTATTGTTTTCCACATGTTCTTTTTTCCTCTTTTTTGTTAATTATTATTATGTGTTGTATAGCTTATATAATTAATGTATAAATTTATACAACAAAGCTTTATATATTACATTAATGTAATATTATAATAGAAAACTAAAAAAGGTGGAAAAAAAATGAACAAAGGTGAATATTTTTGGCAACATCAAAAAACTAATTAAAAAACCACAAACAATGAACATAAAAATAAACAACCCATTCAAACTATTTAAAAACCTATACTACAACTACAAGGATACATTCCTACTAGAATCCATGGAATCAGACAACGGACTAGCAAGATACTCAATAATAGGATTCAACCCAGTAGCAAAAATAACAGCACATAACAACAAAGTAACAATAACAACAGACACAAATTCAATAGAATACGAATCAGAAAATCCATTATTAGATTTAAAAGAATTAATAAATAACGAATACAAAGAAGAAGGATTCAGAGGAGGACTACTAGGATACGTATCATACGAATCAATAAAATACTTCGAACAAATACCAACACATAACAGCATATACCCAGACTTCGAATTCGGACTATTCCTAGACTGCATAGTATATGACAACATCAACAACAAATGTGAATACACAACACTAAACGAAGACAGACGAGAACTAATATACAAAATATACAACCAAGAACACAGCAACGGCATACTAGAATATAAAATACTAGAGGAAGACCTGAATCAGAACGAATACGAAGAAAAAGTAGTAGAAACTAAAAATTTAATTACAGAAGGAGAAATATTTCAATCAGTAATATCTAATGCAGAAAATATCCTATTAAAAGGAAGTAAACTGCCATTATATGAACATTTAAGAGAAATAAATCCTTCACCATACATGTACCATATAAAACTAGGAGAAAGAGAAATAATTGGATCCAGTCCCGAAATGTTAATGAGACTAGAAAAAGGCATAGTCGAATCTTACCCAATAGCAGGGACAAGACCAAGAGGAAAAAATGAAAAAGAAGATAAAGAATTAGAAAAATCATTACTGAATGATGAAAAAGAATTAGCAGAACATTTAATGTTAGTCGATCTTGCAAGAAATGATATAGGAAAAATAAGCAGAAAAGATTCTGTGAAAGTAGAAGAATTCTATGATATAAAAAAATTTTCCCATGTACAACATATTGTAAGCCACGTAACCGGAGAAATAGCAGAAAACTTAGATGCCATAGATGCTTTCATATCATTATTCCCCGCAGGCACTTTAAGTGGTGCTCCAAAAATAAGAGCAATGGAAATAATAAATCAAAAAGAAAAATATGCAAGAGGTCCCTATGGAGGAGCTGTAGGATACTTCTCATTAAATGGAAATGCAGACTTTGCAATAACAATAAGAACATTAACAACATATGGCCAAAGAGCAGAAATACAAGCTGGTGCAGGTATAGTATACGATTCAATACCAACATCAGAATATGAAGAATGTAAAAGGAAAAGACAAGCAATAGTACAAGCATTAAAAGAATCAGGTATAGAGGTGTCTCAATGATACTGATTATTGACAATTATGATTCATTCACATACAATTTATATCAGTTAGTTAGCAAATTCACAGAAGATATCCTTGTAAAAAGAAACAATGAAATTACCCTTACAGAAATCAGATCACTCAAACCCTCCCATATCATCATATCACCAGGCCCAGGAAATCCAAGCATTAAACGAGACTTTGGAGTATGCAGAGATGTAATTAAAGAATTTAAGAATATTCCAATATTGGGTGTTTGTCTTGGTCATCAAGGTATTTTCATTGAATATGGTGGAAAAATTATTAACCATTTACCAGTACATGGTAAAAAAGACACAATAATCCATACAAAATCAGACATATTTCAGGATGTTCCAGAGGAATTTGAAATAATACGTTACCATTCATTAATTTGTGACAGCACCTACATACCAAATGATATTAAAGTTACCAGCAGAACCAAAGATAACATAATAATGTCAATTGAACATAAAAAATATCCCACTTATGGATTACAATTCCATCCAGAATCAATAGGAAGTTCATATGGTGAAACAATAATAAAAAATTTCCTAGAATTACAAGGTTGATTTGGTAACATGAATGTAATTGAAAAAATACTGATGAACAAAAGAAAAAAACTATCTCAACAAAAAAATAAAAAAACACTAAAAGAGATGAAAAAAGAAGCAGAAGACCATATTTCAACCACAGACAACAAATTCAGATTTCAAGAAAAATTAAAAGATAAAACATCAACAAAACTAGTAGCAGAATACAAACCAGCAAGTCCATCACAAGGAAATATCAGCACCCTAAAACCAGAAGAAGTTATACCCTTATATGATTCAAACCCAGTAGATATGATATCCATCTTAACAGAAGAATCATACTTTAAAAGTAGCCTAAACAATTTCAGAAAAGCAGAACAACTAACAGATAAACCACTACTACGAAAAGACTTCGTAATTGACAAATACATGATCTATGAAGCAGCACTAAACAATGCAAGTTGTATACTACTAATAACAGGAATATGTCCAAACATAGGAGAATACTTAAGTATAACAGAAGATCTTGGTTTAGATGCAATTGTAGAATGCCATTCCAAAAAAGACATTGAAGAAATAGAAGAATTAAATCCAAAAATTATTGGAATAAATAATAGAAACTTATCCACACTAAGTATAGACCTAGAAACTACCAGAAAACTAAAACAATACGTCCCAAATTATTTAATTTCTGAAAGTGGGGTGCAAAATGTTAATGAGGCTATGCAATTAAAAAGTTACGGAGCAGATGCAATACTAGTGGGAACAAGTATATTAAAAGGAAAAAATGATGAAGAAATTACACAATACATAACACAATTAAATAAAGCTCTAAAAAAATAAAGGAGACTAAAATTATGACCATTAAAATAAAAGTATGTGGAATGACCAATATAAAAGAAACAAATAAGATAGCAAAATTAAATATTGACCACATAGGTTTTATAAATATCAGAAGATCAAAAAGATACATTACAATAGATGAAATAAATAATCTTCAAAAGCATATTAATGATAAAAGATTATCAACACTCGTATTAGAACCTGAAGATGCTTATGAAGTTATAACAAGAATAGATAATACACAAATATCCAACATACAATTACATTCACTAAATAATTTTGATATTCGGTATATAAAATGGTTAAATCAATACAATATGAGATACATTAATACGACGAAAGTAATAGGACTACAAAATACTTTAAATGCAAATAAAATGATGGAATTGAAGAAATACGCATTATACTCTGATAACATCTTACTCGATTATATTAAAGAAGGACTAACTGGAGGAACAAATACACAGATTCCAATAGAAACTGCGATAAAAGCAAGTCAAATAATTAAAAAAGCAAACAGAAATACCGAAGTTACATTAGCAGGCGGATTAAATCTCGAGTACTTGGAAAGTATTCAAGACAAATTACAATACTTTAACCGAATAGATTTGAATAGCGGAGTAGAAAATACACCCGGACGAAAAAACATCCAAAAAATAAAAAAAATAGTAAAATTAGTTAATGAAACGTGATAATATGAAATATGATGGAAAATTTGGAAAATATGGTGGAATATTCATACCAGAATTACTTATTCCAGCAATAGAAGAATTAGAAGATGCATTCTATAAGTTTAAGGATGATGAAAAATTCCTGGAAGAACTTGAATTTTATCTTAAAGAATTTGCAGGCAGACCAAGTAGATTATACTATGCAGAAAATCTATCGGATAAATTGGGTTGTAAAATATATCTTAAAAGAGAAGACATGTTACATACTGGTGCACATAAAATAAACAATGCTATAGGACAAGGTTTATTAGCAAAGTATATGGGAAAAACAGAACTTATCGCTGAAACTGGTGCCGGTCAACATGGAATAGCAACAGCAGTTATTGGAGCAAAATTAGGAATGAAAGTTAAAGTTTTCATGGGATCTACTGATGTTGAAAGACAAAAACTTAATGTGTTTCGTATGGAATTATCGGGTGCAGAAGTAATACCTGTAGATATGGGATCAAAAACCCTTAAAGATTCAATTAACGAGGCATTCAGATACTGGATTTCAAATTTAGAAACGACACATTATCTTATTGGTACAACAATGGGTCCTCATCCATATCCAACAATGGTTAAATACTTCCAAAGTGTTATAGGAAAAGAAGCTCGTGAACAGATACTTGAGCTAGAAGGAAAATTACCTGACACTGTAATTGCTTGTGTTGGTGGTGGAAGTAATGCCATGGGAATTTTCAGTGGATTTGTTGATGATGAAGATGTGGATCTTATTGGTGTAGAGGCTGGTGGAGAAGGAACTGACACTTTAAAACATGGTGCAACAATAACTAATGGAACGGAAGGTATTCTTCATGGTTCTTTATCACTAGTTTTACAAAATGATGATGGTCAAATTAGTGAAACAAGCAGTGTATCGGCCGGATTAGATTATCCTGGTGTAGGACCGGAACATGCATACTTATATAGTATTAACAGAGCACAGTATGTGCCAATTAATAATTCGGAAGCATTAGATGCTTTACAATTGCTTTGTGAAACTGAAGGAATTATACCTGCACTGGAAAGTTCACATGCTCTGGCTTATGCGGTTAAATATGCTAAAATGGAAGAGAATAAAGGAAAAACAATAATTGTTAATTTATCTGGTAGAGGAGATAAGGATATGTTTACTGTTGCTAAAGAGTTAGGGGTGGAAATATGAACAAACAAAGTTATGATACAATTTTTAATAAAACTAAACAGGAAAATGAGGGAGTGTTTATTCCTTTTATTGTTGCTGGTGATCCTAACTATGATACTTCCCTCCGAATAGCTAAAACTTTAGTTGATAATGGTGCAGATGCATTGGAAATTGGTTTTCCTTTTTCAGATCCTGTGGCTGATGGACCAAGTGTTCAAAATGCTGATTTAAGAGCTTTTAAAGGTGGAATGACTGTTGAAAAATGTTTTAAATTCTTAAAAGAATTAAGAGAATACACGGATAAACCTTTCGGATTATTATTATATTATAATTTAGTTTATAAATATGGAATTAATGATTTTTATAAAAAACTAAGTGAAGTAGGTGTGAATGCGGTGCTCATAGCTGATCTTCCACCAGAAGAAGCAGAAGATGCAATAAATGCAGCGAATACTAATGGTTTGGAACAAATTTTCATAGTTTCTCAAGCAACAAGTAATGATAGGCTTAAAGAAATAACTAAAATTGTTGGAGGATTTATCTATATAGCTTCAGTGATGGGAACTACTGGTGCTAGGAAAAAAGTTGAACATAATACTACTGAATTAATTAAAAGGATTAGGGAACATACTAGTATCCCCCTTTGTGTAGGTTTTGGTATATCTGAGCCAGAACATGTGCATAGAGTATTGGATGCTGGTGCTGATGGAGCTATTGTTGGTAGTGCATTGATTAATATTATTGAAGAACATTTAGATAATGAAACTGTTATGATTAGGGAAATATCAGATTACATGAAGAAAATGAAAGAAGCAACAAGAGGTAATTAGAATGATACGGGAAGTTTTTGAGGATATTTTAGATAATAAAAGAGATTTGACTCGAGAAGAAGCTTATGAATGTATGAATGATTTAATTAGTGGAGAGTATCCTGATACTGTAATTTCATCATTTTTAATAGCTTTGCGTATGAAGGGTGAAACGATTGATGAAATCACGGGATTAGTTCAAAGTATGAAAGATCATGCTATACAGATTGATTATATTCCTGAAGATTATTTAGCTGAAAGTTGTGGTACTGGTGGAGACACACTTAAAACTTTTAATGTCAGTACTACTGCTTCTATTATTGCAAGTAGTTGTGGTGCTAAAATATCAAAACATGGAAATAGAAGTGTTAGTAGTAAGTTTGGTGGAGCAGATGCTCTTGAAGCTTTAGGTGTTAATATCGAATTAACTCCTGAACAGGTGGTTAATTCTATTGAAAAATGTAACTTTGCTTTCATTTTTGCTCCAAAATATCATGCTGCGACTAAAAATGTTATGATGATTAGAAAAGAGTTGAATACTAGAACTGTTTTTAATATTATAGGTCCTATTACGTGTCCTAGTAATGTTACTGCCCGTATGACTGGTGTTTATAATCCGGATTTGGTTGAGACTGTTGCAGAAGTAGCTAAGAATTTGAATGTTAAACGTGGTATGATTGTGCATGGATTCGATGCTGATGGAAATCCGGCTATGGATGAAATATCAAATATTGGTAAGACTAAGGTTGCATTTTTAGATGAGGGAAATATAAGTGTTGAATATATTACTCCGGAAGATTTTGGTTTAGAATATTCTAAGGCTGAGGATATTGAAGCTCCTGATACTGCTGAGGAACATTTACAGATAATCATGAATATTTTGAATAATGTGACTGAAACTGATAAGGATATTGCTAGAATGAATCTTGCTTTAATTAATTCTGCCAGCATATTATATGTTACCGATAAAGTTTCAACTTTACGGGAGGGTGTTGAAGTTTCTAAGCGTGCAATAGAAAATGGTGATGCTCTTAGACAATTAGAAGATATTATAAAGTATAGTAATGAAATTTAAGTCAATTGTTCTACTTTTTTTTATCATAACTTTTTTTAATTTTGTTTAATATACTTATTTTCATAGAATATTAAAAATTTTGATGTGATATTAAATGAAAATAGTGATTATTGGTGCAGGACCTGCTGGTAGGTTTGCTAGTATGTATGCTGCTGAGAAAGGTAATGATGTTACGTTAATTGAAAATAGGTATATTGGTGGTAAATGTTTAAATCAGGCTTGTATGGTTGTATGTGCATTAAGTGATGTTACTAAACATATTAGGGATGCTGAGAATTTTAATGATATAGGCGTCTTTGATGTTAAGCCTACTGTTAATTTTGAAAGGGTTACTGAGCATATTAAGGATACTCAGAAGAAGATTAGGAAGATTATTACTAATGAGACTATTGGTACTGGTGTTGAGTTTGTTCAGGGTACTGCTAGTGTTGATTCTGTTAATAAGGTTGTTCGTGTTTTAGATGATGAGTATCCTTATGATAAATTATTGGTTTGTACTGGTTCTTCTCCATTGATTCCTAGGATTAAGGGTGTTGAGAATGCTTTGACTTATGCGGATACTTTGAAGTTGAAAGAAGTTCCTGAAAAGTTGGTTATTATTGGTGGTGGTTCTACTGCTGCTGAGTATGCTGGCATATTCTCACATATGGGAAGTCAAGTAGACATATTATGCAGAAGTCACTTCCTTAAAGTATTAAATGATAATGAAAGTGAGGAGTATATTGTATCTAAAATGCTTAAAAACACTATGATACATGAAAATGTAGAAATAAAAGAGATAACAGATAGGTCAGTTATTACAAATTATGGAGAAATTGAGGGTACGGTACTTCTTGCAACAGGAGTAACACCAAACTCAGACATTGTGAAAGACATAGTACAACTCGATGAAAACGGACACATAATAGTAGATGAACATCTACAAACATCAAACAAAGACATATATGCTGCAGGAGATGTTATAGGAAGAATATTATCCACACCAGTTTCAAGAATGGAAGGAATGGCTGCAATAAAAAACATAATGGGAGAAAACATAACCCCTGATTACTCATTAATACCTATGACAATAACCCTACCATACGATGTAAGTTACCTGCTAGGCACGGATGTTAATGAAAACGGTAAAACAGTTAAACTACCAGGAGCTGCAGGACCAGGAACATTCTGGCATACACTTGAGGGAAACACTGGATTCACAAAAGAAAATATTAATATGCAAAGCAATGAAATCAATAACATAATTGCAATAAGCCCTTCATCCAATATTGCATTACCATATATGATAAAAATGATTAAAGATAATGTAAAATCCAACGAATTTGATAATTTCCTAGAAATACACCCATCAACAGATGGAATCTCAAAATTAACAGAATACTATAAACGATATTCAAAATAAAAATTAGTTAAAAATTATAGAAGAGGATGAAAAATATTATTTCTTGATCTGTTGAATAACAAAATTTGCTAAATCATCAGATCCACTAATAATATCCTTCGAATATTTTTCTGTAGCTTTTTTCATATCTTCATTACCTAGCGCATAATTTACTTTTTCTGAGATGTTGTCAACATTACTTTCTAATACTGCACCTTCAAAAACTTCGGATAATCCATGATATCTGCCATATTTTACACCTAGAACTACTACTACCGGTATTTCACAGGCTATTGTTTCATGTAATGTTAAACCATCATCTGTGATAACAGCCAGATCTATTAAATCATACAAATCCTTTATATAATTAATATAACCCAAGTTAATAATATTAGGATGGTCTATTATTGGTTCTAATTCTTCTTTTAATGGTGCTCCTATAACAAAGATATTAACATCATCATTTTCTTCAGCATATCGTCTAACTGCTTTTGCCATATCATCAAATAATGTTGAACCTGAAGAGAACAATACTGATTTTTTTTGTGGATCAAATTGTGACGGTAATTTATCAAGGATATTATTTTTATTACCTTCTATAACATCTGCTTTTATAGGCGAATACTGTTTTTGAACAGCATATTTTGAGATTACATGTTCAATTCTGAATTGTGATGATTCTGGTAGTAGTAATGTTGGATTTAATTTTAATGATACTTTTGTATCAGTTGGTGTTGCTACAATTCCTACTGAAGGTACTCTTGCAAGTTTTGCTGATAAACAGCCTATGACTGCTCCACCACCTATAACTCCAAGGACTCCATCTGCTTTTTCTTTTCTTATTAATTTTGCTCCGGAAAAGATTGCTTTAAGAGATTTGAAAGCAGCTTTTATTAATGTTTTCTTTGATGATGCGTGGCCGCCGGCTGCAGGAATTGATGATTTAATCCATTCAATGTTACGTTTTTTAAAATAATATCCTGGTGCAGAAGGGTCTAGAACAATTTTTGTTTCAATACCTTTTTCTTCAAATACTTTTGATATGTTATATGCTGTTACAGCATCCCCACCAGTTCCTCTTCCAGTTACGAAAATTAGTAATTTCATTAAATTACATCCTTAAATGATTATCTTATTAGATTAATAATAAATTTATATATATAAATAATATCTAATAAAATTATTTGAATGCTTTGAAAAATAGTATTTAAAAAAATTAGTTATTAAGAAAGATATTACTTTCTTGAAAAAAAAATTAAAAAAATAAACGAAATTATGCTGGATTTCCTTCATCATCGTAGACTTCAATACATTCTCCGGTACAATTGTCTGCGGCTTCTTTGTAGATTTCTATATCATCTGTTTCTAGTTCATCTACATCATCGTCTCTTTCTGAACCGACAAGTGTAGCTCTATCATCATCATCAAATGTGAATAATGTTTCATCTAATTCAACACAATTTCCACACATTGTGCAATCATCTCTTTCTAAAACTACTTCGTACATTTAACTATCTCCCTAAACTATATATTAACAATGATAATTTTAATACAATATATATATAAATGTTTTGATTTAAACACTAAAAAAAATTAATATAAAAAAAAGTTTTGTAGACTAATACTCATCTGACATATCAGTTCTACTTAAAGATTGTTTTGATACTTTTTTGTATCTTATTGGATTATATAGTAATCTTCTTACACCTAAGGATTTTAATAAGGAATTATTTGTTTTGATTTGAGCATTTCCTAGGATTAATTTTCTTAATAGATCACCTAATCCTCCACCAGTTAGTACATCCATCACATAGTCACCAAAAGTAGGGTTTTCTATGTGTAAATAAGTGGATATGTAATAGTTTAATGTTTCTGATCTTAGATATGCTATAATTATAGCGGTTATTAAGAAGAGGATTAACATTATTATGAACTCAACTGGATAAAATGCTTGTGGAGCTACTGCTTTTGTTAGAGATGCTGATACTATTGCTAAACATACTCCTAATGAAACTCCAAAAGAATGATTTCCTATTTCTCCCATCATTATATATCCTGAGTAGTCTTGTGAAATATAACCTAAAGTTATTGCTAAGAGTAGTACTGGTATATAATATACTGGTGAGTGTAATATTGCTAGTGTTGTAAATGATACTACTGACATTATTATTACGGTCATACAGGCGGTTCCGGGTTGCATGTCTGCAATATTTAGTATTTGTACCATTAATGCAACTAGTATTGCTACTGGACCCATAATGTAGTATCCGAGTATCATTACGATTAATATTCCTATTCCTCTGAAAAATTGTCCGACTTCAATGTATGAATTTAAAGCTTTACGTCCAATTATATCATCTATGAATGCAGTAATACCTATTATTGCTATTAGATAATTGTAGGGTGCGGGGAAGAATAGCAGCATTACTAGAAATGGTGCTATACCTACTCCTCTAGGAATACCTCCACGTATATCTTCAAATAAATTTCCTTTAATCTTTGTAAATATTACTGTGAATAATATTGTTAAAATCAAGGTGAGAATAAATGCACTAATCCACATTAAATAGATTTCCATATATTCACCTTTTTTCTTGATAAATTTAATTAATTTTATGAATATTTTTTTTAATTAAATTATTCTATAATAATTTATTATTTTTAAGATATAAAATTGTTTTCATATAGGATATCTTAAGAATGAAGCTATTGAACCTAAGGATTCTAATTGTTTTCCTGCGTCATGTTCACTGCTTATTATTTCTATTTTACCGCCCATGTTTTCTGCTGTTGACATTACTTGTTGTACTGATTTTTGTCTGACAAGATTATCTAGTACTAGAAGTTTTTCTGATGCTCCCATGTTTGTTGCATTAGTTACTTGTTTTAATCCGTATGTTACTAGGTTTGAAGATTTTCCTATTTGTTCTAATAGTTTGTTGACTGATGTTATTTCGGTTGCTATTTTTGCATCTTTTGATAGTGATTCTATTAGTCCATTTTTTAGTACTTCTTGTATTCCTGCGTGTCCTCCGGATCCTGTGCTTTCTAGTGTGGATTTTTTTGCGTATTCTGGGTAGTTTTCTTCTAGGTAGTTGTAGTAACCATTTTTTGTGAAACCTGGTCCGATTATTATTAGTTTGTTTATTTTTCCGTGTTGTTGTATTGTTTTTGTAATGTCTTCGTAGTATTGGTTGATTTTTTCTTGTCTGTCTTTTGCAATGTTTCTTTTTCCGGAGATGTCTCCCGTTATTGGGCCTATGTATTCTATTCCGTATTGTTTTATTATTCCGAGGTCTGTTGTGTTATCTTCTATTGCTACTATTATTTCTGTTGGTCTTTTGGATGCTTCTACTGCTTGTTGTAGTCTGTCTAATGACCATTTGTTCCAATGTTTTCGTATTTTTATGCTGTTGTTTGTTTGTACGTTTATTGTGTGGTGTGATCCTAGTGGTATTAAGTCTTCTGGTCCTGATTCTATTATTCCTGTGAATCTTAGCATTCCTGTGTATTTGTGAAAGCTGATTTTTTCTACTTTTATTCCTAGGTAGAATGTTTTTTTTACTCCTCTGTCGGCTCTTGTTTTTCCACTGTCATTGTCTTGTATTCTTCTTGTGGTTAGTGTTGACACGTAATCGTTTTCTTCTACTATGTGTGATAAATGCCATAAATCGTCGATTGTTTCTGGTATTATTTCTATTAGTCCCTGTTTTTTGTCTTGATTTTTTATTTGCATGTTTTTTTCTATGATGTTTATTTTTATTATTTTTTATGGAATTGTATTAATTTTATTTATGAAAGGTAATACTTAAATAATAATAAAGTTATAATTAGTAATACAAATAAGTGGAGTGACATGAACAAAATTATGAACGATGAACAAAAGAAAAATTTAGTAAGAGCAATAGAAGAAGCCGCAGAATGGCAACGATTAGACACAAGCATAGAAGGAGTATATGTAGTAAAACCACCAGAATACAATAACGTGCAAAGAGTATTCGTAGAATTAAAGCCAACAATAGACGGACAAGCCTATAAAAAGAAAGGATTATACTTAAAAACAACTGATGAAATAGATGCCTATAAAAAACTTTTAGAAAATCCTAAAACAAGAGAACTGGTAGAAGTAATATCAGAATACTATGGAATAAGAAAAACACCCAAAATAGAAATATAATAATAACCATAAAATTAACTAAAAGGAGGTATACTATGGCTTGTGAAAAAAGAAAAAACATAACAATAATTGGAGGTACAAGAGGTTTAGGTAAATGGATAGCCGAACAACTGAAAAAAGAAGACCTCAACATAACTATCACAAGCCGTAACAAATCCTCCGGAGAAAAAGTAGCAAATAAATTAAATGTAAACTATACTGATAACAACATAGAATCAGTAAAAAATGCAGATATTATCATTTTTAGTGTGCCCATAGAACATATGGTAAAAACAATCAAAGAAGTAGCACCCCATGCACCGGAAGGATCAGTACTGATGGATATTACCAGTGTGAAAACTGAACCCTCAAAAGCCCTAGTTGAATATGCTCCAAAAAATGTGGAAGTACTGCCCTGCCATCCTATGTTCGGACCAAGAGTACCATCCCTGGAAGGACAAGTCGTAATATTAACTCCATTAGAAAATCAATCAAAAACATGGTTTTCAATAATAGAAAACTTTTTACAAAAAAATAATGTGAAAATAGTAATCACGACACCTGAAGAACATGATAAAACCATGAGCGTAGTACAAGGATTAACCCATTTTTCATATATCAGCATTGCTTCAACAATAAGGAAATTAAACATTAGTGTTAAAAAATCAAGAGAATTCGCAAGTCCAGTGTACAGTTTAATGTTAGATATGATTAGTCGTATTGTTTCACAAAACCCATACCTTTATTATTCTATTCAAAAATCCAATAAGGAAACAACTATTTCAAGAAAACAATTAATCGAGGAAAGCATATACTTAGCTAACCTTATTGAAAATGACAAAGAAGATGAATTTGTGAAAAATATGGGTGATTCTGCAAAACATTTAGATGAATATGAAGAAGCACTTGGTCGTTCAGATAAGGCTATAAATATACTTACCCATGATTTAAATGTTTTAAAAGAATCTGTAGGTAAAGAAGTTGGATTAGAACATCAATATTCAAAAAATGTGCATGTAGGTATTGTTAAACGGGTTACCCATGATAAGGTTTTCTTAAAAACAAATGATAACAAAATGGTAACACTTAATATTTCAAATGTGAATATTTTATCCGAAAGTGAATTATATGATTGGAAGAGAAATAATCTTAAAATAGAATATTATGATGTATCTGCATTGTTTCCTAGAGACTCTAGTCAAGAATTTTTAATTAAAATGTTTGAAAATATTGAACCTGTGATTGATGTTGAACTTATAGATGTTTATACTGGAGAACAGATTAAAGAAGGCTATGTCAGTTATACTTTTCATTATTCAACATTTAATAAAGGTGACAATAAGTATGTTGAGGAATACTTGAGAGGTATTGGTGCTACTATCCGATAATTTGTTTGATTTTTATTTTTAGTTTACCTGTTTCATTATTTTTTTTATAATTTTTTTTTAGTGATTTATTAAGATCAACCGAAAAGTATAAATACTATGAATATGATAATTATAATTACAAAAGGTTATTAAAAGATATTTTTTATACAATATTTTAATAACCTTTATATACTAAAATAAATATAATTAATATTACAAAAAGTAAATAAAAAAAATCAATCTAACATAATTAATTAATAAAAAAAGAAGAGGAGGAAAAAAAATGGAAAATGAACTAAAACTAAAAGTAGCTGAAGCATTCTCCCAATCAGACATAGGACGATCAGTAGCAAGAATAGATCCAAAATGCATGGAAAAACTAAACCTACATGACGGCGACGTAATCGAAATAGAAGGAAACAAACTAACAACAGCCACAGTAGTAGCATCCAAAGCAGACGCAAGCCTAGGAATACTCAGAATAGACAGCTACCTAAGAAAAAACGCAGGAACATCCATAGGAGAAGAAGTAACAATAAGAGCAGCACAAATCAAAGAAGCTAAAAAAGTAAAACTAGCACCAGTAGACCAAGAAATAGCAATACAAGGAAACTTAAACGGAGTATTCCTAAACAGAATCGTAAACAAAGGCGACATAATAATAACAGGAGTAAGAAGACAACAACCAAAAACCAGCATGATGTTCGATGACTTCATAAACCAAATGATGTCCAACATGACATCAATCGGAGAAATAAAACTAGCAGTAGTAAACACCAAACCACTAGGACCAGTAAAAATAACAGAAGACACCCAAATAGAAATGGAAACAAAACCAGTAGACCCAAACAAATTTGAAGGAGTAGAAAACCTCATAGACGTCTCCTACGAAGACATCGGTGGACTACAAAACGAAGTCAAAAAAATAAGAGAAATGGTAGAAATACCACTAAAAAGACCAGAACTATTCAAACAATTAGGAATAGCAGCACCAAAAGGAGTACTATTACACGGACCACCAGGAACAGGAAAAACATTACTAGCAAAAGCCGTTGCAAACGAAACAAACGCACACTTCATAGTAATCAACGGACCAGAAATCATGAGCAAATATGTTGGAGGATCCGAAGAACAACTACGAGAAATATTCGAAGAAGCAGAAGACAACAGCCCATCAATAATATTTATTGATGAATTAGATGCAATAGCTCCAAAAAGAGCAGAAGTATCAGGAGACGTAGAAAGAAGAATAGTAGCACAACTACTAACATTAATGGACGGTCTTAAAAGCAGAGGAGAAGTAGTTGTAATAGGAGCAACAAACAGACCAGATGCAATAGACGAAGCACTAAGAAGACCTGGAAGATTCGACCGTGAAATAGAAATAGGCGTACCAGACAAAGACGAAAGAAAAGAAATACTCGAAGTACATACAAGAAACATGCCACTAGCAGAAGACGTAGACCTTGATGAATTAACAGAAGTCACACACGGATTTGTAGGTGCAGACCTAGAAGCATTATGTAAAGAAGCCGCAATGAGAGTACTAAGAAGAGTACTACCAGAAGTACAAACAGACAAAGAAGTACCACAAGAAGTACTAGAAAAAATGGTACTCAACAAAAAAGACTTCAAAGATGCATTAAAAGAAATACAACCATCAGCATTAAGAGAAGTATTAGTACAAATACCAGACATTAAATGGGATGATGTTGGAGGATTAGAAGAAGCAAAACAAGAACTTAAAGAAGCAGTAGAATGGCCACTAAAAAATCCTGAAAAATTCAGAAAATTCGGCATAAACCCACCAAAAGGAGTTATACTCACAGGAATACCAGGAACAGGAAAAACATTACTAGCAAAAGCTGTTGCAAACGAAAGTGAAGCAAACTTCATATCCGTAAAAGGACCAGAATTACTATCCAAATGGGTAGGAGACTCTGAAAAAGGAATAAGAGAAGTATTCAGAAAAGCAAGACAAACCGCACCAACAGTAATATTCTTTGATGAAATAGATTCAATCGCATCCACAAGAGGAGAAAGTAGTGATAGTGGAGTAACACAAAGAGTTGTAAACCAATTACTTACAGAAATGGATGGAATGGAAGAATTACATGATATTTCAGTAATTGCAGCAACCAACCGTAAAGACATAATAGATCCAGCATTACTTAGACCAGGACGATTTGACAGACACGTTGAAGTAGGATTACCAGATAAAAAATCAAGAGAAGCAATATTCAAAGTACATACCAAAGACATGCCACTTGCCAGTGATGTAGACCTTGAAGTATTAGCAGACAAAACAGAAGGTTTCGTTGGAGCAGATATTGAAGCAGTATGCAGAGAAGCAGTAATGTTAACTTTAAGAGAAGATCTTGAATCCGAAGAAGTATACATGTCCGAATTTGAAACTGCAATGAAAAAAGTGAAGCCAACAAAAGAAAATGAATTAGTTTCATACAACTAAAAACAAAAGAATAATCATTTTTAACCCCTAAACTAACAGATAATATGTAGAATATTAAATTCTACATAATTTAACTTTTTTTTAATAAATAAATTGTTTGAACAAATATTTTAACGTTATTCTATGAAAATTAATTGACACATAGAAAAAGACGAAATCTATTTGCAGTATAAACATATACCGTATAATTAATCATAATACATAATCCTAATTTTTTAAAAATATTTAAACTTCTAATTGAAATTAATATTGGAGAATAATATTATTTTCAAACAGGATACTGATAAAAATTAAACAATATTTGACACAATAATTATTAAAGGATACCAATAAAATAAATAATATTAATAAAAAAAAATATTAGAGGTTTAACTTATGGCATATGATATTAAAGATATTAACCTAGCACCACAAGGAGAGAAAAAAATTAAATGGGTACAAAGACACATGCCCGTACTAGAAACAATAAAAAAAGAATTCGAAGAAACTAAACCATTCGAAGGAATAACAATAGGATCATGCTTACACCTAGAACCAAAAACAATAAATCTGGGACTAACACTACAAGCAGGAGGAGCAGAAGTCGTAATGACAGGATGTAACCCATTATCCACACAAGACGACGCAACAGCAGCCGGAGCAAAACTGGGACTAAACATGTACGGATGGACAGGACAAACCAACGAAGAATACTACGAACACCTAAACAAAGTACTAGACTACGAACCAGACATAGTAATAGACGATGGAGCAGACCTAATATTTTTAATACACAAAGAAAGACCAGAACTACTAGAAAAACTACGAGGAGGATGCGAAGAAACCACCACAGGAATACACAGACTCAAAGCAATGCACCAAGACAACGCACTAAAAATACCAGTAATGGCAGTTAACGACTCATACATGAAATACCTATTCGACAACAGATACGGAACAGGACAATCCACATTCGACTCAATCATGGGAACAACCAACAGCGTAATCGCAGGACAAACAGTCGTAGTATGCGGATACGGATGGTGCGGAAGAGGAATAGCCATGAGAGGAAAAGGACTCGGAGCAAACGTAATCGTAACAGAAGTAGACCCAATAAGAGCACTAGAAGCAAGAATGGACGGCTACAGAGTAATGACAGTACAACAAGCACTAGAAGAAGCAGACATAGTAATAACAGCAACAGGAAACCGAGACATCATATCCGGAGATGACTTCGACCACGTGAAAGACGGCTGCATACTATCAAACGCAGGACACTTCAACGTAGAAATCAACGAACCAGACCTACTAGCAAGAACCGAAAAACAGGAAACAATAAAACCAGACATAGAATGCTACACACTAAAAGACGGAAGAAACATATACCTCCTAGCAGGAGGAAGACTAGTAAACCTCGCAGGAGAACACGGACAAGGACATCCAGCAGAAATAATGGACCTAAGCTTCGCAATGCAAGCATTATCCGCTAAAAGAATACTTAACGAAGACATGACACCAGGAGTATACAAAACAAGAGACGAAGTAGATACAGAAGTAGCAAAACTCAAACTACAAACAATGGGAATAGAAATAGACCAACTATCCGACGAACAAAAACAGTACATGAACAGCTGGGATGTAGGAACATAAAAAAATAGTATTTTAACTAGTTTAGAACCATTGGTTTAAACTAGTTTGTGCTGTTTCTTTTTTTAATTTATCTATTGATGCAAGAGTTCTTTCTTCATTAAAATCATGATCTCCACATAGGAAATCTATTAATTTTTCTTTTTTAGGAGTTTTAAATGTTATCTTATAATCTGTGATGACATCAGGGTTTAAAAATATTTCACGTATTTCATCAGGATCTACTTCTATAGTTTTATCAAGTTTTTCCAATGCTGTTTCGAGTGTTCCATATTTTTGCATAAGTTTTAGTCCTTTTTTTGCACCTATACCATAGACTCCCTCGTTAAAGTCTGTTCCAACGAGCATTGCAAGGTCCACCATCTGTTCTCTTGTTAATTTAAGATCATCTAATGTTTTTTGTAGGGATATTATTTCCATGTTTTTTGATGATTGAGATAATCTGAAGTTTCGTAGCATCCTTGTTGCACCAAATTGTAGACAATCATAGTCCTGTGATACTACTGCCCATGCATCTTTCTGTGCTACCATATATGATGCTTGAGCTTCACCTTCCGTTTTTGCTTGGACATATGGTAAACCCATTAGTTCCAGTAGTTTCTTTGATGATTCTATGATTTCTTTGTCTAAATGTACTGTCCGTGATGCGTATTTTCTTGCTGTTTCCATGTCACCTGATTCTTTTGCTTCTAAGTATTTTTTCTCTGATTCTTTTTTAACTTCTATTCTTTCCTGTACTGTCTTACTTTTTAGTTGTGGTGATTTTCCGTCAAATACGTATACTGGTTTTACTTGTTTTGAGATTAATGTTGCTGTTTGGAAGAATATTCCGCTAAGATGAGATGTTATGTTTCCGTTAGAGTCTTTGAGTGGTGTTCCATCTGCTTGTCTCATTGTTGATAAGAATTTATAGATTAAATTTGATGCATCTACTGTTAGTATTTTTCCTTTTAAATCGTTCATTTCTATTGGTTCTGCAGTAGTAATGTCTTTAAATTTTACTCCCATCTTCAGTCCTCCCCATATAATATTTGTTTTGGTTTTTTGTTGTTAAAATTTGATTTTAATCCGTCTGTGTATGCATTTGTGTAAAATTTTATTCTTTTTATTTTATGGTCATCAAATAGAATTATTCCTATTAGTGTCATAAGATAGTTTTTGATGATTGTTGTGTATAATGATAATTTGTTTTGTGAGTATTTTCTTCCAAGCCATATAAGGTTTCTTTGCATATAATAGTTTATCCATAACTTTTTGTATGGTCTTCTATCTACTGTTATTCCTAGAACTGTTTTTTTGAAAGTTCCTTGTACGCTTCCTTCGGCGTGTTTTATTATGCTTTTGTTTATGAGTTTGATTTTTCCCTTACTTCTTAGTCGGATGCAGTATTCTAGATCGTCTGCGTGGATGAAAAATTCTTTTTTGGGATATCCTATATTGGTTATTGCTTCTTTTTTTATTAGTAGTCCTACGAATGATGCCATGTCTATATCTGTTGTTTCTGTTTGGGTGTCCTCTTGTGTTATGTGTTCTTGTATGGGTAGTCCATGGGTGAAGTTAAAGTATCCTCTATGATGGTATAGTATATTATTTTTTAGGTCTACTTTTAGACTTGCTAGTGCTACTGTGTCTTCTAGGTTATAGTATGGTTTAAGGTTTTCTAGGCATGTTTTTGTTGGAAATGCGTCGTCGTCCATTATCCATATCCAATCATAGTTGTCTTCGTATGCTGTTTTTACTCCTTCATAGAATCCGCCTGCTCCTCCCATATTTTCTGGTAGGCGGATGTATTTTATTTTTACTTCTTGTATGGTTTTTTCTTGTACTGATTTTTGTTTTGTGTCTGGAAGAGATTTTATATATCCTTCTTGTAGTAGTAACTCTTCTGTTTTGTCTGTTGAATTGTTATCGACTATGATTATTGTTTGTAGTTTTAGTGTTTGGTCTAGTAATGATGATATGCACTTTGTTAATAATTCTTTTCTGTTAAAGGTTACTACTACTGCACATACTGAGTTGTTCATAGGTATTCCTTATTTAATTTTTTATGCCAGTTCCATGCGGAATCTACTATTTTATCTATTTCCACATATTGTGGGTCCCATTTTAATATTTCTTTGGCTTTTTGACTGCTTCCTATGAGTATTGCTGGATCTCCTGGTCTTCTGCTTGTTTCCACTACTTTGAAGTCTCGGCCTGTTACTTTTTTCACTGATTCTATTACTTCTCTTACTGAGAATCCTTTACCATTTCCTAGGTTGAATTCGTTACTATCGTTTCCTTCATCAAGGTATTTTAGTGCTAGTATATGTGCATCTGCTAGGTCTGTTACGTGTATATAGTCTCTTATGCATGTTCCATCTTCTGTTTCGTAGTCTGTTCCGAATATTTTTATGTCTTCTCGTTTTCCTATTGCTGCGTCTAGGATTAATGGTATGAGGTGTGATTCTGGGTTATGTGCTTCTCCTATTTCTCCGGATTTGTCTGCTCCGGATGCGTTGAAGTATCTGAGTATTACTGATTTTAGTCCGTATGCTTTATCATAGTCTTTTAGTATTTGTTCTACCATTAGCTTGGTTCTTCCGTATGGGTT
Organism: Methanosphaera sp.; assembly: GCA_017431845.1. Taxonomy (GTDB): domain Archaea; phylum Methanobacteriota; class Methanobacteria; order Methanobacteriales; family Methanobacteriaceae; genus Methanosphaera. The sequence continues at coordinate 21,185 of JAFRKG010000076.1, forward strand.
TATTGGGTTTTGTGGATGGTCTTCTACTAATGGTATTTTTTGTGGTACTCCGTATGTTGCACATGTTGATGAGAATATGAATTTTTTTACATTGTGTTTTAACATTACTTTTAGGAGATTCATTGTGTTTACTACATTGTTTGTATAATATTTTTCAGGGTTTTCTACTGATTCTCCGACTTCTATGAAGGATGAGAAGTGCATTACTGCTGTTATATCGTATTTCGTGAATACTTTGTCTAATGCATCTATGTCTTTTAGATCGCATTGTTCGAATTTTCCCCATTTTACTGCTTCTTTATGTCCATAACTTAAGTTGTCCAGAACTATTGTTTCATATCCTGATTCTGTTAATGCTTTGTTTGTATGTGAGCCTATGTATCCTGCTCCGCCTACTATTAATATCATGTATTTTTGTTCCCCCAGCATTTTTTTATTATTATATGATTATGATTTTATCAAAAAATATGTTATATTGTGTAATATTCTCCATCAACTTTTTCTACACGTTTCAGAAGTTGTTTATTTTCTAATGATACTATAATATTATATGTTCTTTTTGGTGTTAACTCTAATTCACCATACATTAATGCACCTTCTAAAATATATCGTGGCGCATAATTATCATATTTACTTATTACATCGGTTATGATGGAATACGCATCCTCTTCTGTCTGGTTTAACATTAATTCTTTTAGTTCTGATTTTGTTTCTACAACTTTTACATCCACGTCTAAATTGGTATATGTAATGTCTTTTGTTGATGAATCAAATTCAAGAATATTTTTTTCTTGAAGTGATGACAATAAGTCCACCATTTTTGTCTCAGAATAGTCTAACACTTCTCTTACGATGTCATAAGATACTTTCTCCGGATATTTTTCCAGATTATTTTTTATGAACATTATAATTTTGTTTTCATCATTAGTAATTATTTGCAATTATTACACCTTACTGATTCTTATAATAATATATCATTTTTCTCTTAAAAATAATTTATTAATATAACCCGTTACAAAAAAGCATTGAAAAAGCTCAGGAGATGTTTAAAGTACTTATGGCGTGTTATATTTATCAACCTTTTTCAAAAAATAAGAATTATATATTATTACTTAAAAACCTATTAATAACTAACTATTTCTAAATAAATAAGAGGTTCAATAAAATCATGTTAGACGCATTATATATGAAAACTATTGAAAAAAAGGATGAAATAAACGAATTTTTCAATAATATTACCAAGAACATAGATTACGAAAATGTGAAAAACAATTACAATACATGTGATTTTAATAAAAATGAACAAGATAAGAACTTTGCAGCAATAGATGGTAGTTTTAATAAGGTTAAATTCATGGCAGGATATGTTTATGCAATTACTAGCCAGACAATAATATCCAAAAGTAACCAGGATATATTGAAAGAATCACCGGGTGTTGATATAAGTACCATATCAACAATTTATGACAGACAAATTAACAAACTACTCTCATTAAAGATGAGCATATTTGAATTAAAAAGTACTATTGATACACTGAAAAAACATCCCGACATAGATTATATGTTACTAGATGGTACAATAAGTGGAACATTAACAAATTACAGACAACCAGAAATTGACAGTAGACTAACAAAAATATTGGAGTTAATTAGTTTTGAGTATATCAGACCAGATTTTGATGAAGATGAAATCACATTAGACATAATAACAGAAAATAAAAAAGAAGTAATTAAAACCATCATCACTAAACAAATATCCGAAAATGGATGGGATATTAAATATAAAGATGTTGAAATGGACATAATATTGTGCCTAATCGGATATGAACAGTTATTCTGTATAAATTATTTGTTAAAAAATTATAAAAAAAAGCTAATCTGTATATCTAAAACCAGTTCAACAAAAAGTGTTTTCGATGAAAACATCCCCGATATTGCAGTTATAGACTATGCATGTGATAAATCAGGTTATTCAAAAATTATCCCATATAACTCCATGAGACCAATCAGATACGTGGAAAATTCAAAAACACAGGTAGACTTCCCTATCCTAAACTTAGAATTAAGTGAAACACCATACAAAGTATTTTTCACAAAATTAAATAATAAATCACAAGCATTAAAAATTGAAATTCCATGGAAAATAGAAGATGAAAAAGAAATAGTGAAAATATTAACTGATTTAGAAAGTGTGAGCATAAACGGATATCCTCATATTCTTAAAAAAGCACATGATGAGGTAAAAATTAGCTCAAAATATATGAAACGTATGACAAAAAGAATCAGTTTAGAAAATAGAGAAAACAGATCCGTATTAAATTAAGAAGGTGATAAAATGACTGACATAATAGGAAGATGTTATGGGGAAACTTCACCAAACTCATTATCATTCATATCCAAGAAAACCCCCGCAGTAAACGAATATGTATACATCGAACATGATGGAAGAACAATAATGGGAATTATTGACACACTCCTCAGAGGAAGCTTTACACTTAGTGATGACTTGTTAGATGAAGATTCCATAGGAAGAATAATAGACATTGAAGGACAAAGTGACCAGTACATCCGGGGAGAAATAACAATACTTGGAGATCTGGAAACACTAGAAATACCAAGAACACCAGCACCAATAGGAACACCAGTAAAAAAAGCAACAATAGAACAGCTTGAAAAACTATTCAGTAGCCAACAAGGAATAACAATTGGTGGTGTTCTTTCACAACCGGAAGTTAAGGTTAAATTAGATGTAAATAAGATGGTTTCACGACACCTTGGAATACTGGCAATGACCGGAGCAGGTAAATCAAATGCAACCTCTGTTATAATAGATGAACTATTAGCACTAGGAGGAACTATCCTCGTGCTGGATATGCACTCAGAATACGGAAAAACCACTTTTAAAAATGGTGAAAAGAAAAGTATTCCTGCTAAAATAAATCCAAGAGACCTTAGCATACTAGAATATAAAAGATTATGCAATATTACAGACAGTGCAACCAATCAGGAAAAATATTTAAGAGATGCATATGATATTGCAAAAGAAAAAAGTACCGATGGAACCAAGACCGTGTTTATTGAGGACATGATAAACTTTGCACATGAAAAAGCAAATGAACTTGAAAATGCTGAAAGAAAAAATAACAGTCACATAGATGCTGTGAACCAAGTAGCATTCAAACTAGAAGATATGATACGAAAATATAGGAGCATACTTGACTCAACAGATGTTTCAGATATTGTGTCAATAATTGAACCTGGAAAAGTAAATATTATCGGATTAAGTTCATTAGATGAAAAAGCATCAGACATACTTGTAAAACACGTGTTAACTGAAATATTAAACAGAAGAAAAAATGCTATGACCACGGGAAAAGGAAAAACATTAGAATACCCAGTGTTCAGCATAATAGAAGAGGCACATATTCTTGCTTCACAAAAAAGGAACACACAATCCAAAAACATCATAGGCAGAATTGCACGTGAAGGACGTAAATTTGGTGTAGGATTATGTTTAGTAAGTCAAAGCCCAAAATCATTAGACAGTGAAGCACTATCGCAACTTAACAATCTGATCATATTAAGATTAGTAGAACCTAGCGATCAGGCACACGTACAGAAGAGTAGTGAAAGTTTAAGTGAAGAATTACTTAAAAAGTTACCTTCATTAAATGTTGGAGAAGCAATAGTCCTGGGACAAATGACAAGAGTTCCTACCATGGTAAAAATAGATGAATTTAAAGGAAGAAGTGTGGGAAATGACTTGGATATAATAAGTTTATGGCAAAAAGCTAAAAATGAGAAAGAAACAAAAAAAGAAGAAAGTAAGCAATTTATAGATGAATTAGGTATATGAAAATGACAGTAAAAATAGCACACCTGGCGGATACCCACTTAGGTTACAGACAGTATGGTATACAAGAACGTGAAGATGACTTCTATGATGCATTCAAGAATGTGGTTGATGACATAATAGAAAAAGATGTTGATTATGTTATACACTGTGGTGACTTGTTTGAACAACCTAAACCACCCATTAAAGCATTACTTGTTGCACAGGAATGTTTTAATAAGTTAATGGAAAATAATATTGAAGTATATGTTATTGCTGGAAATCATGACATTTTACAAAGAAGAAAGACTTCATTACCTCAAGAATTATTTGAAAATGATAATTTCCATATTATCAGTACAAAAAATAATCATCATATATTAAAGGAAGACATTTACCTAACAGGTCTTCCTTACCTTCAAAAGGTACATGAAGCACAAGTAAAAGACATGTTGGATGAATTAGTTCTTGAAACAAGAGAGCATAAACATAGTATTTTAATGTTACATGGGGGCGTAAGCAAATTATTTGGATTTGAATGTGAATTTGAGAATGATACTATACCTGAAGGTTTTGATTATTATGCATTAGGACACATACATGAAAGAAAAATGGACAAATTTAAGAATGGATTGTTATGTTACCCTGGATCAACTGAAATAAAAAATAAGGGTGAAATTTCAGAGTATGAAAATAAGGGTAAAGGTTATGTTTTATTATCTGTTGATGATAGTGTTAAAGCAGAGTATGTTAACATAGATTTAGAAAGAAAGTTCATTGTATGTGACATTAAGTATTCAGAACTTGATATGAGATTAGATGAAATATCTGATAAAATAAATAATGAAATACTGGTCAACACAGCTAAAAAGCCTGTTTTAATATTAAATATTAAAGAGGGAGATTTTGAAAGGTCTGAAGTTTCAGGTAAGATATATGATAAATTAGGTGATATCTCTCTTAGTGTTCGTCTTAGCTATGAACCAACAATAATTATTGATGATCATGAAGAAATTGATGATTTATTATCACCTAAAATGGCTTTAATTAATAGAATCAATAATGAGTTGAATGAACATTTTGAATCATTGGGTGTTGATTTGTACAGTTCATTAGCTAAACGGGATATGGAAGAAGCAAAAGAAATATCGGATACGTTCTATGAAAAATTCTATAATAAGGGAGAAGAAAATGATAATAAATAGTTTAACACTAGAAAATTTCAAGTCACATAAAAATACAAAAATTGACTTTAATGAAAATATCTCATTAATATTAGGTAGTAATGGTGCAGGAAAATCCAGTATACTTGAAGCAATAAGTTATTCTCTTTTCAAAGATTTTGAGGGTACGATAGACACATTAATAAGAAAACCTGTTGAAGAAAATGATATTATTAAAAAAATGCAAGTTACTATAGAATTTACTCATAACTCCCGGAATTATCTTCTAAAAAGAGGAAAAACGAAAAGTAAAAATATTGCTGAACTTAAAATAAAAGAAAATGACCGTTATGTAATGCAATGTAATGGAGATAAAAATGTTACTCTTGAAATTGAAAATCTTCTGGGACTAGATTCAAAATCATTCCTTAATGCAGTTTATATAAGACAGGGTGACATTACTGATTTGATAGAAAAAAAAGCTTCTGAAAAAAAGGAATTAATATCCAAACTATTAAACATTGAATCTTTTGAAAGAGCATGGGAAGAAATGAAGGAATTAATACAAATTTATGAAAATAAAATTAACAGTAACAATGATTATCTTTCCAGAAAAGAAGGTATAGAAGAAGATATTAAATTAATAGAAGAAAGTATAACTCAAAATGATGAGAAACTGGGAATTCTTAAGCCTGAAACTGAAGAGTTAAAGAAAACCGTGCTTGAATTGGAAAATACTAAAAATAAGATTGAAATAGATAAAACAAAATTTGAAAACTTTATTGAATCGTTAGAATTACAGAAAAAGCTTTTTAAAGAACAAACATTAGAAAAAGAAAAGAATGAATCTAAATTAAAAGAAATAGAAGAAATTGAAAATAGAATAATTGAAATAGAAAAAGAAGTTAAACCATTAGAACATTTAGAAGACTTAAAAGATACAAAGAATAAATTAGATGTGAATAATGAAAAAATAAGAAATCTAACAAAAGAAATATATGAGATTGAAAAAAACAAAGCTATAAAAGAAAATAAGAAAGAAGCATATTATACATCAAGCAGTTTAAAAGAAGAAATAGATCAGTTACGAAAAGAACGAAAAGAACTTAATGATAAATATCTTTCAATTAACTCTATTAAAACAGAAATAAAGGAAAAAGAAAATTATAGGGACAATTTAAAAACAGAACTACAGAAAGCATCAGAACAGGCTACTAAAATACTGGGAGGATATTTTAAAGGCCCAGAAGATATTGAAAAGAAAACTATTGATGAAAAAACAAAAACTGAAAAGTTTATTGATGATTTGACCAATAAGATTAATGAAAACAATAACAAGATTAGTGTTAATAAGAACACGTTACAAAATACTAGAAAATCATTGAAAGATTTAGAGAATACACAGGATACTTGTCCAATTTGTCAATCTGAGATTAGTCATGAAAAACATGAAGAATTGTCCACAAAATACAAACAGGATATTAATGAGTTGGAATTAGAAATTGAATCTTTAGTTAATTCTAACAAAAATCAAGAACGTATTTTACTTGAAAAACAGAATTATCAGAAGCAAATTAATAATATTAACATTGAATTATTAAAAGAAAAAAATGATAATTTTATAAGTTTAATTAAAGAAATTAAAGAGTTAAAAACTAAAATTCCTGAAGAATTCAAGGATGATGAATTATTAATTAAAATGGATGAGGATATAGAAGAAAAAGAAAATAAGTTAAATGATCTTAAAGAGGATTCAGATGCATATAACTTTGCTGTTAAAAGATTATCTGAATTAACTGATATTGACGAGTTAAAGAAGAATGTTGATCTTCTAAATGAAAAAGGTTCAAGGTTAAAAGCTAGATGTCATGAAATTATTATTAAGTATGCTGTGAAGGATAATTTAGAGATTCAGATTAAACGTTTGCGAAACCAAAAAGACTTCTTGAATGAACTTAAAGGTAAAGTAACTAATAAGGAAGACATATCAAATAATATTAAAAATATGACCGATAAAATAACAGGTTATGCTGAAAATATTAATAAAATAGAAAGAGATATTGCAGAATTAAATTATGATAGTGAAAACTATGATGAAATAAATAAAGCATATATACTGGACAAAGAAAAATTAGATGAAAACAATAAAAAGATAACGGAATTAGAAACAGAAATCAAAAAAGACAAAGAAACAATTACAAATAAAAACAAGGAACTAGAAGAATTAGAAAAAATTGAAGAAGAACAGAAACATTTAAAAGATTATACAAAAATGTTAAACAAACTACGTAACATTTACAGTAAAGATGGAGTACAAAAAGATTTAAGAGAAAATGTAAGACCACTAATTGAAAAAGAAACATTAGACATATTCAATGAATTCGACTTTGACTACACTAGCCTATCATTAGACCATGATTATAACATTACATTACACAATAAAAATGAAGAACTCAATAAGGACATGTTTAGTGGTGGAGAAAAAATTGTTATAGCACTAGCATTAAGATTAGGTATCTCAAAGGTTCTATCAAAAAATAAAACAGATCTACTAATACTGGATGAACCTACAATTCATTTAGACGAAGAAAGACGTTCAAGTTTAATCGATATTATTAGTAAAATTAATTTTGTACCTCAAATGATAGTGGTTACACATGATGATGAAATGGAAGCATTATCAAGTAATATAATTAAAATTCAAAAACATGATGGAATATCCTCTATTGATAATAGTTAACTATATTCCATTTTATTAATCTTTTTTTTGAAAAATAGTTTTATTTAAATTTTTAAAAAATAGTTATTTAGGGTTTAAAAAAATATACGGTATTTTATCAATCATTGATTGATAAACCCTTGTTAATACCATATTTAACATATACTTAAAGAAGTAAAGAAACAATATTACATTATGTTGTATTTTTGTAATAATAAGAATTCTTCTGTGGTTAATTTTTTACCATCTTTGAATTTTTGGAAGATTTCTTCAGCTAATTCTTTTTCTTTCTTATCATTATCGTTTTTATCATCAGATTTTCTGGTTCTTGGTTTAGCTTTTGCTTGGTCCATGAATTTGTTTACTTTTCTGATTTCTGAAAGTTTATCTTTAACTTCTTCGTGTTTTGCTGTAGCTGCATTTCTTGAGTTGATGAAGTCTTGGTGTTTACTATCAGCTTTTTCTCTGATACCATCAATTTGGTTGAAGTATTCAATCATTTCTTCATGTACTGCTTGTGCTTTGTCAGATAATTCAACTACTTTTTGGTGGTAGTTTTCTGATTTTTCTTTTAATGCGTCTGCAGTTTTTTCTTCTTCTTCATCACTTTGGATTTTCTTGAGTTGTTTTGTTAAGTCAGATACTCTTTTTACAAGCTCGTTTTCTTTTCTGATGTCTAATACTTTTGTTTGTATTGTTTTATCGATTTTGTTGATTTCTGCTTGTATGTTTGAGATTTCTTTTTTACCAGAGTTCCATTCAACTTTTTTAAGTTCTTCGTTACATTCGTTTCTTAATTCTTTGTTTTCGTGAACTTGTTTGTTGATTTCATCTCTTTCGTTTCTTTTTTCTAAAGCTACTTTAAGTGTGTCTTTGAGTTCTTGGTTTAATTCGTCACGTTCTTTACGGTAAACTTTAGTTTCTTCGTTCATTCGATCTCTTACATTTTTGAGTTCTGTGAGTTCTGCTTCTAAAGTTCTTTTTACTTGTAATAATTGTTGGAAGTTTAGTTTTGAGTAGTCGATTGCAGGTTCTTCTTCAACTTCTTCTGCTTCTGTTTCTTCTGCATCTTCTGCTTCTTCTTCAGGAGCTTCTTCAGCTTCAGTTTCTGCTTCTTCTTCAGCTGGTTCTTCAGCTGGTTCTTCAGCTGGTTCTGCTTCTTCAGCAACTTCTTCTGTTTCTTCTACAGCTTCTTCAGCAGTTTCTTCAACTACAGTTTCTTCTTCAGTAGTGGTATTTTCTATTGTTTCTTCTTGTGTTTCTTCTACTACTTCTTTAGTGTTTATTTCTTCATCTGCCATGATATCAAGTACCTTCCTTAGGTCTTTTTCATTTATTTCATAATCGGCGTGTTCTTTTAAAATTGGTTTTGCATTATATGCTATTCCTATTTTAGCATTTTTTATCATTTCAAGGTCATTTGCCCCATCACCAATAGCTACACACTCTTCTAGTGTGATTCCGATTTCGTCAACTAGTTGCCTTAGGACATCAACTTTGTCTTGAGTTATTAGTGGTCCAGATACTTCTCCAGTAAGTTTTCCATTTTCTACTTCTAAAACATTACAAAATGCGTAGTCTGCATTTATTTTTTCTTTTATTTTGTAGGCTATAACATCAAAACTTCCTGTGATTATTGCAATTTTATATCCTTGTTTTTTTAATTCTGCTGTTGTTTCTTCAGCTCCCGGGTTTAAGGATATGTTTTGCATTACTTCATCGATTTCGGCCGTTGTGATGCCCTCTAATTTTTTTACTCGTTGTCTTATTGACTCTTCAAAAGGAATTTTTCCTTGCATTGCTTGTAGTGTAATGTCACCAATTTCTTTTTCAATACCTTTTATTTTTGCTATTTCATCTATTGTTTCTGTGTCTATTAAGACATTGTCTAGATCAAATACTACCAATTTAATCAAAAGATCACCGATTATTTTTTAATAAATTTTCAAGATTTTTTTCTTGTATTTATTAAAGGATTTGGGTGTTTATGTGGTGGTTATTTGGAGAATAAATAAATTATCTTATTTTAGCATTGAATTGATAAAATATTCAGTCTTCTATCAAGTATAATTCAGTTAAGCGTTCTTTAGTTTTTTGAACACCTAATAATGCTTGATCAGCAGTTTTTGCTCCTGTACATACTACTTTACCAGATCCAAATAAGAGTAATACTACTTTAGGGTCAGATAATCTGTATACTAAACCAGGGAATTGTTCAGGTTCGTATTCAGTGTTTTCTAAATCTAAAGCTACTGCTTCTAAGTTTAATACTTTTCCTAAATTAGCTGATGCTACGATGTTTTGAATTTTAATATCGTATTCTTCAGGAATTTCTGGATCTAATTCTCTGATTCTATCAACAGTCATTTTGATTGCTTTTAAAGAATCTTCAATACATTTTGCTCCAGTACAAACTAACTTACCTGATCCAAAGATTAAAGCAGCAGTTTTAGGTTCTTTAAGTTTAAATACTAAACCTGGAAATTGTTCTAGGTTGTATTCAACATTTTCTAAAGCTGGTGCAACTTTAGGTAATTCTAGTTTTCTTTCTTTTGAATCAAACAATGTTGCTGATGCTACGATGTTTTCAACTTTGATTTCTACATCTGCCATTATTTTTCCTCCATTAATGATAAAAAATTATGCATAAATTAAATATTTGGTTGAGAATTATTGTTAGTTAAAAGTAATAAAAAACTAAAAAATAATTAATTTCTTTGATAAAATCCGTATGGGAGTTTAAGAAATCAGTCAACCGCTATTTACATTATGTTTAATACATTATGTAATTTATTTAAAAAATACTAAATAACATATTATGTATTTATATATGTAACTTTTTACTTTATAAATATACCTATATTTTATAGGTGGGTGTTGTCAAAATGTGTGGTGAAGTTACCTTTTCCATCATAAAAATGCGTTTCGAGAATCCCATCTTTCAAGCTTCAAATTTAGTCTAGATAAAAATCCACGTAATGAAATAGCTTGTATATATAAAATATTTCAGTAAATATTAGTTATATGTGCTTATTGATGAAAATAAAAGATCCTAAGAATTTTCTCCGACACTCAGTTAGTGATGAATGTTGTAATAGGTTATGTCACTTTTTTTAAATTTCTATTTTTACATAATGTTTTATACATCGTTGGGCTAAAATTTGTGAATCTGAAGGTATTGAAGGTTTAAAACCTAATTATAAAGGTGGTAAGCCAGATAAAATAAGTAAGAAGATTTACATAAATTAGACCAAATCATTAAAGAAGAGGATGAAATTACTATTAATCCAAGTTCATGATTTGATTTTAAATGAATTTAATGTTGTTATAGTATGAAGCAAGTATGGGAGATTTAAACTAGTAAAACTTAATTATAACTGTAAAAATACCAAAGTTATTTCAAAATAATGTATAATTTAATAATTTTACATTTAATCTAGTTTTTAGGCATATTTTATTTATGTTTAATTAAATATTTTTTTCCACCAAAACATCTATCAAATCATTATGTATATATGGTTTAAATAGTTTCATATATGAAAATTAACTGCTGAGAACACAGCAGGCATTATATTAAATAATAATGGAACTAACATCAATTTTCAAGCACGACATTTTATTATAAGAATAAATGATGACCGGTTTTCTGAAGTTTCAGGTTCTTCCTATTGTCAAAGAAGACAACAATTACGCCCAGAAGTATTTGAAGATGAAAATGATAAATTTATAAGAAACATATGAAGAATTAGAACATTTACATAAATACAATGGTAAAACATTACTAGAGCTGATACATCCATCATAACATTATCCAATCATACTACAACTAAAGAAAAATTCGGATACAAATCTAAAATTGATGTTAAAAATATAATTCCAAGAGCAAGAATCTCCTGCATCACAGATACCTTAACAAACATGATTGTTAGTGCTGATATAAATGTTGAAGCAAGCAGTAAAACCCTAAAATGGCAATAAATCAAATAAATGAACTAGAAAATATAATAGATTTACCCAACTCTATTAATGGGCTAAAAAAAAGGAATGAAAAATACTATTTAAAGTATTTTCATTTAATATTTAACTATTTATTTAATATGTGGAATTTAAATTGTTTGGATGTCTTTGGTTGTTGCACGTGCTTCCAGGTAGCCCTGATTAGCACCAGTTACAAGCATTACCTCTTTAACCTTAGTATTGTTTGCAAGTTTGATGCCTGTAAGATCAACTTTGCCACCAGTTATATTGAAATATTTTGCATGACCATTTTCCTGGTATGTTTTTCCATTGATTTTCACACATACTTTATTTGTACCAACAAGATATTTGTCTTCAAAATCTGTGAATGTAGCCTTGAGACTTAAAACATTATTGTTTACAGTTGTATTTATGAAGTTAATGTTTACTTTGCTTCTTTGAACATTAAATATGGATGAGTTACGTGTATTAGGATAGAATGATGGATTGTCATATACTGCTTCCACAACATAATCTTTTGTACCATTTGCATTCGCACCACCCATACCACTTGGTATATGGTATACATAGTTAACTACAGTTGAATTTACTTGTATTTTATTAACTATATGGTTGGAGCTTTTTATTGTCACACCATTTACCTTAAATATTATACTTGCATTTTCTGTTAAACAGTTAGTGTTATTTGCATTTTTTGTAACATCATATAGTGTTGCAGTAAATACAATGTCATTGTTTTGTCTGGTATTGTTTGGTGTGATGCTTACACTTACCTGTGCCTTTCTTTTTTGTATCTTTACATCAGCAACATTAGCTTTTGCTTCAACATACTTATAGTTTCCACTATAGCTTGCTGTTAGGTTTTTAGCATTACGGATATATTTTGTTGCCTGCAGGGTAAATGTTACGATTCCATCTTTTACTTTAAATTTGTATGGAGTTTTATCAGAGTTGAATTGTCCATCAATTCGTAGTGTACGTCCATTCATCTTAAATACAAGGTTTCCACCATCAACTGGGTTTCCATTTTCATCTGTAATGGTTGCTCTTAGTGTAATGTCTTCGCCTATTGTTCCAATAATCTCATAAACACTCACACTAACATTTAACTTTTTGGCAGTAAATGTTGTGTTGGTGTTTGCTGCCCAGTATTCTCTGTCTAAGCTCATTACGTTTACATTATTAATTCCACCCTTATTGTTTGTGTAGCTTAGTTCATATTTTCCATAATTGTCAGTAATTACAATATATGTTTCATTGTTTACTTTTACATTTAATGGAGCATTCGTAATTGAATTATTTTCTTTATCCACAAATCTGCCTGTTATTTTAATAGTATCTCCTATTTTTATATCTTTAATAGGATCTACTGTTAGAACTGCATTATTTTCAACAGTGTAGACTTTTAGTATAACGGTTACATTTTCTTTTCCAACATCTTCCCAGTTTACACCATCAGAACTGGCAAAGGACGTGTTTGTTTTATGATGTTGTCTTGAAGTACATTCATAAGGCAAGGAATTGTTCTTAAATACTACTTTAAATGTATCATTTGCTGATATTGGAATGTATTCTGTTAGTTTTATGGTATGATAACCTGAAAATGGGCTTATACCACTTTGTGTGTGTTTTAATTCTTTGTTAACATAAATGTCAAAGTTATATTCAATATCTGGTTCTTCAAAGTAAGTACCTACGGCTGCTATCAAATCATCTTCTGAAGCTGTGTAAGTATTTGAGTAATACTTGTATTCTTGAGCGATAGCAGATATTTGACCTGCATCTGTCTGATAATTCTTATTGTATGGGACTGTATTGTTAAAGATGTAAGCAGCATAAAATGGATATCCATCTATGCTTCTATCATAATAGGATAAGTAGAAATAACCATCTTTTCCCCAATTTGTACCCCAACTGTTTTTGATTATCCATGCTCCATCTCCTGGAGGTGTCACCAAGAAGTTACTTGCAGAAAAATTATCATCCCAGCCAACAAGAGTCATAGCATGATTTTGAGATTTGTTTCCATTATAATAACGTGAAGCAGTTTCTTGGTTAAAGTATTTTGAACTTTCTCCAAAATATGATGCAATCATGAATGCTCCATGGTCCATTAATACTTTTTTAAATATGTCATTGTCTGTTGCATTCTGGCGTGATGGGATGAACATTACATCCTGTATGTGTATGCTTTCATTTTCAATGTTGATGTGTTGGGATACTTTTCCAAGTTCATCATATGTATCCCTCATTGTTGGGTATGGACCATACCAGTTTACAGTATACCCTACACCTGTAGATTGAATTGCACCTTCAACAATTCCATTTACACCATTGAGTGAATATTGTAGCATTGTATTTTGCATATGGTCTTGTGAAAAGTCATATAGTTTTCCGGTTGATTTAAGCAGTGCTGATTCAAGAGCACCTGTTGTTGCAAATGTCCAGCAAGAACCCATAATTCCCTGGTCTCTAACAGGACCTACTAATCCTTCATCCTTTAAATTAAATTTTTCAGGAAGAGTATTATTGTAAACGGTCTGATTTTTCAGATTTAATTTTACTCCTTTATTAAACACATTTGTTGAATAATAAGTGTTGTTAACAGATACCCTGTCGTTATTGAATATGTTGTTACTGCTTATGTTTTCTGTTCCAAAAACAGTGTATACTGCAAGACCATTATCCTTGAATGTATTGTTTTCTAATGTGAGTTTAGAATCATATGTGAATATCACATCGGAATTTCCGGATCCATGATTGTCAGTAAACGTTGAACTTTTAATGTTTATGTCTCCATTATCAAAGTATAATGTTCCTCCAATCTCTAAATCTTTACGAAGGTGGGTGTTGTTTTTGATAGTGGAATTTTCGATGGATACATTTGCATATGATGTCCATACTGCTGCACCATCAAATGTTGCCTGAGTGTCTTTGATAGTTGAATTGCTAATGAATAAGTTACCTCCAAGCTGCATTATTGTTCCACCGAACTGACTGAAACCTTCATTAAATGTAGAGTTGACGATTTTTACTTCATAACCGTCATTAATATCTGCAAAAATCATACCACCATTTTTAAATGCAGATACATCTGTAAAATCACAATTTATGACAGTTAAGTCGGATGTTTTTTTAACAGCAATTGCTCCTGCAGTTTCATAAGCTGTAAGATTTCTGAATTTGCTGTTGCGAACAGTTACCTGAACATTTTCTCCAAGTATTGCATTGCTGTAGTGTGAATGTGAGTTAATAAAAGTTGAATTTTCAACTATTAATTCTCCGTCATAACAAGCAATATGTGACCATTTATTATCTGTTTCACCTTCAAATGTAGAATTTACTACTGTCAGGTTACTGTCTCTACTTGTATAAATGTCTGAAGATTCACCACCATTATTTGAAATAAATCTTGAATTGTTGATAACCACGTTACACTTTGTTAAACAAATTCCGCCAGTTGTTTCTGGAGATGAAGAATTTTGAATAGTGATGTTTTCAAGATGATAGGTTGCACTTGCCTGATTTAAGTTTATTGTACCGTTGAATGCATTTTTGATTATCAGATTTTTTATTGTAATGTTTTCTCCAGTTACATCAAATACACTTGCTTTGCCTTTTGCATCAATACTGTGTCCATCACCATCTAGGATATAGTTGTTTTTAGTTATGTTTATTCCACTGGTATAATTGTTGTCAGTGTTTGTATTATAAGCATAGTTCCTAGTTAATTTAACTTCTTTTTGACTTTCACTAATCTGCTTGTTTAAATTATTGAAGTTTTCCTCTGAAGGTTCTGTTTTTAATATTTTTTCAGTATGCTTCATTTCTGTTATGTTTTTTTCAGCTGAAACAGCAGATAAAGTGAATAATATGAATATAATTAAAGTAAATATAATTATTTTATTTTTAATATTACCACCTCTATTTCATTTGATTAAATATATTAATACTTGTTACTCATTAGAATATGGTAACTCATTGTAAATGTAATATTTTTTTTGATATATCGTGAAAATAGAAGAACGTCTTACAATGTATTATATATTTTAACCATACTCTTGTATAATAAACTAACCAATTTCTATTGATTAATTACAATGTTTATATTTTTTAATTATTAAATAATTTTTTATAAATTATAATGGTGGTGTCAAGATGTGTGGTGAAGTTACCTTTTTCATCATAAAAATGCATTTCGAGAATCCCATCTTTCAAGCTTCAAATTTAGTCTAGATAAAAATCCACGTAATGTTTTAAATTTATTTTTAAAGATTTGGTGCAAGATCACCAAAAATACGCTCAATCCAATTACTAGTTCGTTCAATAAAACTATCTTCAAGAAACATAGTTAAATAACGAGAATAAGGACGAATCTTTTTATCAACAATCTCATTAATAACATTCGAAAACTCTTCACGCCTACTAAAAATATTATCCAATATATCTAATACTTCAAATCTATTTTCTACTTCGTAAATTTGATAAACTTCTTCCAAATAATTTTTATATTCCATATGGGTCTCTTTTCTGAGATATTGTTCTCTTTTACATGATTGTATAAGTATTTATTGATGTTTTGTTTTGCATAGAATTAACAGAATTGGTGTTTGAACCCTAAATCTTGTATTGGTTTTCTATAAGCAATATGTAAGTCAGTTGTAATTGCTTTACGAGGTTGATTAAGAGTAGCATTCCGTAAGAAATTATAAACTTCAGTACTGTTTTCTTCTTCAACTATTTTATAATCCACCAATGTTCTATGATGTACATCAAATAATGCAAAGAAATAAACATAATTATCACCAATTTCATCTATTTTAGACACTGTCCAATATCTATGGGGATGAATTTTCCTCATTTACTTAAAATGATGAATTTAATAAACTGTTTTTATTTTTTGTTGATTAAATATTTAGTATTGTTTAATTAAAAAGAGTTGTGTTTTGTTATCCTTATTGTTATGGGGGATTATTTGTATAATTTAATATACATTGTAGTTGTTATTGTTTTAGTTGTTTATTGGGATTTATAGGGTTATTGATTTGAATAGGTTTAGTTTAGTTTTGTATTAGCAATTTAGAGTTCATAGATATCTATAAATATTGGTAGGAGTAATATATATTATTATGTGTCGAAATAAAACTCCTACCAATAATATATTAGATTTAACTTGTCTTAAATCTATCGTTTCTCATGATGTTGATGAAATTATTTTACCTGATTGTTTGAGTCCTGATTTTTTATTAATCTTTAATATGTTGGATTTATATGATTTTAATGTTACTTATGTTCTAAGTGATGAAGAATGTCCGGATTGTGGTGGTAAGTTACATTCTAAGAGTTATCCTACTCGTAAACCTAATGGTTTAGAAAATGTTCGAATTAAGGATTATGAATGTTCTGTTTGTCATAAACGTGTCAGTGCTAGTTTTGATGAATTTATTGAACGTAGTTCTAATTATACTCGTGCTGTAAAGCATTGGGGTGTTAAATTATCCGAAATTGGTGAAGAATCTTTTGAAAAGAAATCAGAATTATTTGAAGCAATATTTGGTATAAATCTACCAAAATCAACAGTATTTGACCATCAAAATAAAGTATCAGATACATATCTAGAAAATAAAGAAGCATTAGTAGAAGCTTATGTTGAATCTGAAGGATTGAAGGATAATGGAGTGTATCACTATGATGAGCAGTTTCCTAGAGCTGATGGAGATAGTATGGCTCGCTTAATGATGTTAGATGCAGAAACTATGTATCCTTACTATGATTATTTAGAAAATGCAACATTATTTGATGCTGAATTAATAGAAAAAATACTTCCACATAGTTTTAGATGACATTCCCCACAGTGCAATGGTAACTGATGGATATAGTGCATATCCTTCTATAATAGAAAGTTTTGACATGTTACAACAACGATGTGTATTCCACATGATGTATAACGTAGGACAAGAAGTATATCCGATAATTAACAGGATAACAAGAACTAATAAAGACAAATACAGCAGATTAGATAAAACAAACGAAAAACTAAAGAAAACACTTGATGCCTACGAACCAACCATTGGACCAATAACTGACAAAAAACAGAAAAAACTACACGATACCATCAAAGAACTAGAAAAAGAAATCAAAACAATAAAAAAGACTATAAAACGTAATGATAAAAAGATTAAAGAACTAAATAACTATTTAGAAAGAATGTCCAATATATTCAAAGCAGAAAATTTATCGTTAGCTAAAGGACGTTTATCACGATTAACCAACAATTCGGATTTCTTACCTAATTGTATAGCTAATAGTGCCAACAGAATTAAAAGTAACTTCAAAGAACTAACAACATTCATGGAAAACGAATTAATACCAAAAACCAACAACTTAATAGAATTATACTTTAAAACCACACTTCCAGGACATTTAAAACGCAGATACAGAACCACCAAAGGATTATTAAGAAGACTAAAAAGTGCAAGAATACGCTGGATCCAAAGAAATGTACTAAATGATAAATCACCAATCACCAACTTCTTCAATTATGACTACATAAACCTACTATCCCCATAGATTTCGGATAGTGCCTATTTTAACCCATAAACTATCAAATACATAATATCCAGAATAATTTTCTATATTAGACTCATATTTAATACTATAATCGACTACAATGTCCTGTACTTCCTGGTAAGATAAGTATACATTATGAATTCTTTTCATGATTTCCTGTATTCTACGAACTGGAGTACCACAAATAGCAGAGTAATTCTATATTATCTTCATAATACGCCTGGAAACACTGAAATTACCAAACACATTCAAAACAAGTTTTTTAGGATAATAACCATCTTCAACAACATGTTTAGAACCACAATGAGGACAATAACTCCTAAATTGAGTAAAAACAACACCATCTTTAGTTTCAAAAACTTTCAAATTATTAGTAATCTGAGATAGCTTAGATTTCACATAACCCTCAGCAAAAGTAACTGGAAGATCATCATCAAAATAATTATCCAAATAATCTACAATCAAATCTTTACAATCAACAGATAATAAATTTACACATTCATCATCAGTATTATCTTTTCTAATAACATCAACCAATGGTTCACTAAAAAAACCGTCAAGTTTAAGTTGATGATCAACATAATTAATAATAGGAGAGTTATTTTCTACTTTCATAATATAATATCTCTCCTTTTTACTATAAAAACTTCATTATCACTTATTTTTAAAAACACACCCCAATGGGCGATAAAACTAGTAAAAATTAACATTTAAAATGAATTAAAAAAAGTATTACTTTTTTGCTAAAAAGTAACTGAAAATTCATCACCACACATTCTGACTACATCATTTTATATGAATATTTTTCCTAATATAATATATTGACAAAAAAATGTGGACAAAATTATGATAGAAGTAGAAATTAAAGCAAAAATTGAAGACAATATTGTAGCATATGAAAGGATTAAAGAACTTGGAGGCATATATTCACATAGCGAAAAGCAACATGACATTTATTTTAATGGAGAAACAAAAGATTTTAAAAAAAGTGATGAAGCATTACGTATTCGTGAAATTCCTGATGGAGAAGATGATATAAAAAGAATTCTTACATATAAAGGTCCTAAATTAGATACTGAAACAAAAACCCGGAAGGAAATTGAAGTTACAGTAGACAATACTGAAAATTTAATAGAAATACTGGTTAATATTGGATACAGACCTTCTGCCATTGTAAATAAGATGCGACGCATATTCACCTATGAAGATTATACTATAACAGTAGATAAACTAAATAAATTAGGATATTACATGGAAATAGAATATGTTACAAATGAAGATGATGATATTGATAGAATACAGTCTGAAATATTCAGTATTTTCGAGAAGTTAGGAATTACAGATGGTTTTGAAAAAGCATCTTACCTAGAGTTATTAGAAGAAAATAATATTAACTAAAAAAATAAATATAATCTATATTCATATATGATTGTTTTAACTATTTCTGATTATAGTATGTAACATACATTAGGGGGAAATTAAAATTAATGATAGATTCGTAAGTATATATAACAATGAAGTAGAATACAATCTACCAGAAAAAATTAATATATACGACACAACACTTAGAGACGGAGAACAAACACCAGGAGTTTGTTTTTCATTAGATGAAAAGTTAGAAATAGCTCATAAATTAGATGAATTAGGCATACCACAAATCGAAGCAGGATTTCCTATAGTATCAGAAAATGAAAGAAAATCCGTGAAAACAATAGCAAACGAAGGACTTAATGCAAACATCATATGTTTAACAAGAACAAAACAGGCAGACATTGATGCTGCATTAGATGCGGATGTAGATGGAATTATCACATTCATGGGATTATCTGATTTGCATTTAAAAGTCAAAATGAACAAACCACGAGAAGAAATTAATGAAATATGTATGAATGCTGTAGATTATGGTAAAGACCATGGATTGTTTGTAGCATTCTCTGCAGAAGATGCTACAAGAACAGAATTACCTAAACTAATAGAAATATACAAGTTAGCACAAGAACATAAAGCAGATAGAATACATATAGCTGACACGACTGGTTCAATAAATCCATATGCAATGCAATACATGGTTAGAAACATTAGAAAAGAATTAGATGTTGAAATAGCATTACATTGCCATAATGACTTCGGATTTGCCGTAAGCAATTCAATAGCTGGATTATTGGAAGGAGCGTCATCAGTATCAACAACTGTTAATGGTATAGGTGAAAGGGCAGGAAATGCATCATTAGAAGAGTTAATAATGTCCCTAAAATTATTATACAACAAAGATTTAGGATTTAACACACAAGTAATATCAGAACTATCAAAAATTGTATCAAAATATAGTAAAATACCAGTACCAGACAGCAAAGCTATTGTAGGAAACAATGTATTCAGACATGAATCAGGAATACACGTAGATGCAATAGTAAAAGACCCATTTACATACGAACCATTCTTACCAGAAATGATAGGAACAAAAAGACAAATAGTGCTGGGAAAACATTCAGGAAAAGCTGCAATAGAAGAAAAATTAGATTCATTAAACATTAAAGTAGATGAACAGAAATTACTAGAGATTGTTAAACTAGTTAAAGAAGAACGTGAAAAAGGTTTTGAAATAACCAATGATAAATTTGATGAAATATTAGTCAAAGCAAACATAAACTGAGGGTTTAAATGAACATTACTGAAAAAATCTTAGCAAAAGCTTCAAACAAAGATGAATTAAGTCCTGGAGATACAGTAAATGCGAAAATAGATGTTGCAATGAGCCATGATGGAACTAGCCCACCTACAATCAAAGTATTTGAGAAAATAGCAGATAAAGTGTGGGATTCGGATAAAATTGTTCTAGTATTTGACCATAATGTACCTGCCAATACTATGGGTTCAGCAGAATTTCAGCAAGTAGTACGAGATTTTGCAAAAAACCAGGGAATCAAAAATATATACAAACAAGGGGAAGGTATATGTCACCAGGTTCTACCAGAGGAAGGACATGTTAAACCATCAACAGTAATTGTTGGAGCAGATTCACATACATGCACTTATGGAGCTTTTGGAGCATTTTCAACAGGACTTGGGGCAACTGATTTAGCAATGGTATATGCAACAGGAGAAACATGGTTTAATGTACCAGAAACACTTAAAATTAATGTAAATGGTTCATTACAAGAAAATGTTTATTCAAAGGATTTGATTCTGAATATTATTAAAACATTAGGTTCTTATGGTGGAACATATAAAAGCTTAGAATTTCATGGAGAAACAATAGATAACTTATCAGTTGATGCACGTATGACCATGACAAATATGGTTATTGAATGTGGAGCAAAGAATGGAATAATGGTACCGAATAAAAGTACTGAAGAATATCTTGCAAGAAGGGGCATAACTGATTATAATATTACAACACCAGATAAAAATGCTGAATACGAGAAAGTGTATGATTTTGATGTTGATGATTTAAGGCCACAGGTAGCTTGTCCTCATAATGTTGATAATGTAGAGGATATAGATAAAGTTGAAGGAACAAGCATTAACCAGGCAGTTCTGGGTTCTTGCACTAATGGTCGATATGAAGACTTAGTACAAGCTGCAAAAATACTTGAGAATCATAAGGTTCATGAGGATGTTCAATTATTAGTGTTCCCAGCTTCACGTAAAATTTATCA
The DNA here is from genome assembly GCA_017431845.1 of Methanosphaera sp. Lineage (GTDB taxonomy): Archaea > Methanobacteriota > Methanobacteria > Methanobacteriales > Methanobacteriaceae > Methanosphaera. The sequence continues at coordinate 43,106 of JAFRKG010000076.1, forward strand.
AAAAGCTATTGATGAGGGCATTATACAAATATTCCTTGAATCAAATGCAATTATCTGTAATCCTGGATGTGGACCATGTCTTGGTGCACATATGGGTGTGATGACAGATGATATGACTTGCATATCTACTACTAACCGGAATTTCCTTGGTAGAATGGGTAGTGCAAAGTCTTATGTATACTTATCTAATCCTGCAGTAGTTGCAGCTTCAGCAATTACTGGAGAAATAACTGATCCCCAAAATATTTAATTCATATTTTTAAATTAATTATTTTTTTTGATAAAAAAAAGGTAAGGTTTTTAGGAGTTTATTGGAATTCTTGAACTTTTTGTCTTAAATAAGCTAAAACTTCTTCTTTGACTTCATCTTCTTGTGTTAATGCCATGTCTATTGAACTTTTTAGCCATTCCATGGTATTACCAATATCATATATTGTTCCTTCAAATGTTGTTGCATAAACATTTTCTTGTTCATTAATTGCATCTGTTAATTGGATTTCTCCACCAACACCTGCTTCTATTGATTCAAGTTTATCAAAAATGTCTGGTGTAAGTATATATCTTCCAGTAATACCGAGGTTAGATGGTGCATCTTCCAGTTTTGGTTTTTCTACAAGGTTTTTTACTTTGTAAATATTATCTTCAACAGTTACTCCATCTACAATTCCGTAACGTTCTATTTTTCTTTCTGGTAATTCTTCTATTGCAATCGTTGATCCACCATATTTTTCATATACATCTATTAATTGTTTGGTACATGGAGTATCGGAGTATGTGATTGTATCACCGAGTAGTACTGCGAATGGTTCGTCACCTATATGTTTTTTGGCACAACTTATTGCATCTCCAAGACCGTTCTGTTTTTTCTGACGTACATAGAATATGTCTGCGAGGTTTGATATTCCCTGTACCTCTTTAAGGTAGTCTAGTTTACCTTTCTGTTCGAGATTATATTCTAGTTCGAATGATTTGTCGAAATGGTCTTCTATTGGTCTTTTTCCTTTTCCGGTGATTATAATGATATCATCTATACCAGAGTTAACTGCTTCTTCTACCACGTATTGTATTGTTGGCTTATTAAATACTGGCAACATTTCTTTTGGTTGTGCTTTTGTTGCAGGTAAAAATCTTGTTCCTAAACCTGCTGCCGGAATAACTGCTTTCATATTTTTTCTACTCCTCTATAATTTTATTACTGAATTTTCTCCTATTACAAAACTTCTTCCTTTTGGAAATGTTTTTTTGTCTGATATTATTTTTGAGTTTTGTCCTAATAGGCTTTCGGTTATTCTTTTATCGGATTGAATTGTTGAGTTTCCTATAATGATTGAAGAATCTATTTCTGATTCTATGAGTTTGGTATTATCTCCTATTGATGTGTATGGTCCAACATAACCTTTTATTTCACAGTTTTCTCCAATAATTGCAGGACCTTTAATTACAGACCCTGACTTTATTACTGTGCCTTTTCCTATGATTACTCTTCCTTTAATTTTTACATCATCTTCAACAGTACCCTGTATGTCTGTTTTGATTGTTTCAAGGATTAACTGGTTTGCATCAAGGACATCTTCTGGTTTACCTGTGTCTTTCCACCATCCTTCTACCACGAATGAATCTACATTAAATCCATCATCTATTAATTGTTGTATAGCATCTGTGATTTCCAGTTCATTTCTCCAGGATGGTTTGATTTTATCAATTGCATCAAAGATATTGTTTTTGAATAAGTATATTCCTACTAATGCCAGGTTACTTTTTGGATGTTCTGGCTTTTCTACAAGATTAATGATTTTTCCTTCATCATTTAATTCTGCTACTCCAAATTGTCTTGGATCTTCTACTTCTTGTAATAATAATCTGGATGAAAAGTCTGATTCGTCAAATCCGCTTACAAATTCTTCAATACCTGACTTTAAAATGTTGTCTCCCAGGTACATTACGAAGGAATCTCCTCCGACAAATTCTTGTGCTGTTTTTGCTGCATGTGCCAGACCTTTAGGTTCACCCTGCATTATGTATGTAATGTTCACTCCGAAGCGTGATCCATCACCTAGTGCATCTTTTATCTTATTTGGCATATTAGTTCCTAATATGATTCCAATTTCAGTAATACCTGCATCGCGTAAATCTTCTATAGCATAATCTATTACTGGTTTATTAGCTATAGGAATTAATTGTTTAGGTCCTGTGTGTGTTAATGGTCTTAATCTTGTTCCATGACCACCGGATAAAATAACACCTTTCAATAAACTCACCTCAAAAAAATATAAAATTTTTGTTAAGAAACTATTATAGTATAAGGTTATGTTTATACTTAAGATTTAATAAACCTTTTTAAAAATAGTATTAATGAAATTTTAAAATTTTCTAAAAAAAAGAATAACTTTGTAATGTTTTACAAAGTTTTAGTTGCTTGATATAAACGGTCTGAGTTTTCCTTGTACCAGTTGACAGTTTTTTCCATTGCATCTTCGAATGTCCATTGTGGTTGCCATCCTAGTTTTTTGGTTTTTGATGCATCAAGAGAGTATCTTCTGTCGTGTCCAAGCCTGTCTGTTACGTGCTCTATTAGTGTTTCTGGTTTTCCAAGTTTTTCTAGTATGAGTTTTGTTATTTCTAGGTTGTTTTTTTCGTTTCCTCCACCTATGTTGTATACTTCTCCGATTTTTCCTTTGTGTAGTACTGTGTCTACTCCTGCACAATTGTCTTCTACGTATATCCAGTCACGTACGTTTTTTCCGTCACCATATACTGGTAGTTTTTCGTCGTGTAGTGCTTTTAGTATGAATAATGGTATGAGTTTTTCTGGGAATTGTCTTGGTCCGAAGTTGTTACTGCTTCTGGTTATCATGACTGGTATGTCATATGTTTTGTAGTATGCACTTACTAGTAGGTCTCCTCCGGCTTTACTTGCGGAGTATGGGCTTGATGGGTCTATGTTATCTGTTTCTTTGAATGATCCTTCGAGGATACTGCCGTATACTTCGTCGGTTGATATTTGTATGTATTTTTCTACTTCGTATTTTCTTACTAGTTCTAGAAGGTTTTGTGTTCCGAGTACGTCTGCTTTTACGAATGATGCTGGGTCGTTTATTGACTTGTCTACGTGTGTTTCTGCTGCAAAGTTTACTACGTAGTCTGCATCTTTCATTGCTTCGGATGCTGCTTTTTCGTCTGCTATGTCTCCTTTGATGAAGTTGATGTTGTCGAGTCCTTTTAGGTTTTCCATGTCTCCTGCATAGGTTAGTTTGTCTAGTACTGTTATTTCATAGTCTTCATATTTGTTTGATATGTAATGTACAAAGTTTGAGCCTATGAATCCGGCTCCGCCTGTTATCATAATTTTCAAAATTATCACCCTTACGTTTATATCGATAATGTTATTATTGTATACTATTTATCTTTTTGGAAATTAATAAAATTTTTTAGTTAATTTTTTTTATTCTGGTGGTGTTGATGTTATGTTGGTTGATTCTAGTTTGAATATTACTGGTCTTATTCCATCATTACAGCATACTATTGCTACTCCTGGTTTTTCTATCCAGTCATGGTAGTAGAATACTGAGTTTTCTGCTCCATGTGCTAGTGCAAATACGTATTGGTATATTGCTTTCCATGCTTCGTCACAGAATCCTTCTGGTTTTGCGTAATCTGCATAGAATACTTGTCCTTCTTTTAACATGGGGCATGATGATAATTCTTTTACTCCATATTCCTTTGCTAGTTCTTTGTTTAGTGTTGTTTGTAGAACTGTTATTTTTACTTTTTTCATTTGATTAATTTTTCTCACCTGAAAAATATTTTATATTTTAATTTGTAAATAGATAACTATGAAATATTTTATTACAGGTGGTAGTGGTCTTTTAGGTCAGAGGCTTGCTACCGTAGCTAGAGATAATGATGAGTTGGTATTAGTGCATAATAGTAATCCTACTGGGGATACTGTTAAGTGTGATATCACTGATGAAAGTCAAGTGCATGATAGTGTTGTTGAGGAGAATCCTGATGTTATTATTCATTGTGCTGCTATGACTCATGTAGATTTGTGTGAAGATGAAGTTGATAAGGCATATTCTATTAATGGTGATGGAACTGGTTATTTAGCTAAGGCTGCTGAGGAAGTTGGGGCTAAAATTATTTATGTTTCTACTGACTTTGTTTTTGATGGTTGTCGTGGTTATTATAAGGAGGATGATCCTGTTAATCCTTTAGGTATTTATGCTAAGTCTAAGTATGATGGTGAGGTTCAGTTACAGAAATATTCTAGTAATTGGGCTATTGCTAGGGTTAGTGTTCTTTATGGTTGGCATGAAAGGGCTAATTTTACTAATTGGGTTGTTAAGGAATTAAGATGTAAACGTGAGATTAATATTGTTACTGATCAGATTAATTCTCCTACTTTAGCTGATAATGCTGGTGAAGCTATTTTTGAGATTGCTCGTCGGGATAAAAATGGTGTTTTCCATACTGCTGGTAATGATGCTATTAATCGTTTTGATTTTACTTTGAAGATTGCTGAGGCTTTTGATTTGAATGATAATCTGATTAACCCTATCCGTAGTGAGAATTTTGTTCAGAAAGCTCCTAGGCCTAGAGATTCTTCTTTGAATGTTAGTAAGGTTGAAAAAGAGTTGGGTATGAAAATGGAGACTTGTAGTGAATCTCTTAAGAGGATGGCTGATTCGGAGTAATTTTATTTTTTTTTGTCGAAAGTTTTATATATTAAGATAAAGATAGTTTATTATAGCCTTTATAGGTATGTTGGTTAAATCCATCTTTATATAGAAAACTATTTTTTTATATGCGGGGGTGGTCGAGCGGTCAAAGGCGCTGGGTTGAGGGCCTAGTGAGGTAGTCTCTTCGCGGGTTCGATTCCCGTCTCCCGCACTTAAATTTTAATATATTTTAACTTGTTTTAATTGTTATTTTTAGAGTATTATTATTTTTTAAATCATTTATTAATTCTTTGTTCAGGTCTTTTGCTGCTTTATCGCATCTTATCATTAATGTTCTGTTGCATGTGAAGTCACTTTTTCTACATACCATGTCTGTTGGATGATTTAATGTTAGTTTTGATGATCCTTCACCTTTAATAGTATCTGTTGCATTTTCTGTTTTTAATATCATTGTTATTTCTTTATTATCTATTTGAATATCTTTTCTTAGTTCTTCTGGCAGATTTTTTAGTGTGATTGCTGAGTTTAATCCTATTATGCAGTCTCCTTTTAGTGTTAAGTTTTTGTCTGTTGTTATTTCAAATGTTGATTTGTGTTTTGATGTTACGTTTTCATGACCATTTGCAAAAAAAGTATATTCCATATTTTTCACCTAATTAAATATAGGATAATATTAGAAATATAATTAGTGGAGTAATGGATGGAGGATTTTTTTTATGATTGATAAGGGTAATTATTGTGTTATTATTGAGTTGTATGATGATTGTAATATTAAGGTAGGTGCAAGAGGTTTGATTAGTTTTAGTAAAGGGTTTTATGTTTATGTTGGTTCTGCATTGAATTGCTTGTCTAAGCGTATTGAAAGACATATTTCTAAGGATAAAAAGAAGCATTGGCATGTTGATTATCTTTTACTTAATAAAAATGTGGAAGTGAAGGAGGTCATATACACTTATTGTTCTGAAAAAATAGAATGTCAAATAGCAAACGAGATACTTTCTGATAGCATTGATTATATTGATGGTTTTGGTTGTTCTGATTGTGATTGTGTATCCCATTTGTATTATTTTAACACTTTCCAGGATGCACTAGAAAGCAGTATCCAATCATATGAAAAAAACAATTACCCAGCAAAATCATGGATTAACTAACATACTTATGGAAAAAACTTTCAAACTCATCCATAGTCAAAGGAGTAGGAGTACTGAAAGAATCATTATTAACAATAGTATCAACCAATTCACGGTACTTATCCGCCTGACCAGATTCCGGAAACATTTTCAGAACAGTACAAGCATTATACTCACTCTGCTGAACAAGTTCACTTCGAGGAATTACAGAAATAACCTTAGATGAAATTAAAGAAGCAAACTCAGATACAATCTCAACCTCATCCTTTACATTACGACAATTACAGATAATACCACCAAGCTTACCATTAAGCTTACGAATACCCTTAGCAATATTATTAGCAGCATACAATGACATATATTCACCACTAGTTACAATATACACCTCATCAGCATATTCCTCACGTAAAGGTACACTAAAACCACCACATACCACATCACCCAAAACATCATAAATTACCAAATCAGGATTACTGTCAAAAGCTGAAAGTTTATCCAAAAGCTTCATAGCAACAATAACACCACGACCAGCACACCCCACACCAGGCTCAGGCCCACCAGCCTCCACACATAAAGTGTTATTAAATCCCTGATAAAGTATTTCATCAAGATTTGGAGATTTATTTTCCTTCATCGTATCAAGTATTGTGGGAATTCTTTTACCAACAAGAGTTCTTGTAGTATCTGCCTTAGGATCACAGCCAATAACAAAAGTATCCTTATCATAAGCAGCAGCCATGTTTGAAACTGTTGTTGATTTTCCAATCCCACCTTTTCCATATATTGCTATTTTTTTAACCATATCAATCACCTATTACCTCTTTTCTGTACACATGATCATTTTCACGAACTGTATCATCAAATTTTATCCCAACATTACCTTCCAATATTTCATCAATATTTTTACCATCTACCTGCATAGATGAAACCTTTTGACTAACACTACCCGTCTTATTACCCTGAATAATTATTTCATCACCAACTTTAAGTTTTTCCCATAACTTAATCTCAGCAACATGAATCTTCTTATAGTAATTTACAACCTGTCCTATATCCACCTTTTTATATGTTGCCTGATTATCATAACTAGTCTCCTTAGGTGTTCTATAATAGAATCCAGTGTCAAATCCCCTGTTAAACACTGATTTTAATTCTTTTAGCCAGTAGGGTATTAACTCTTCCGATTTTTCATCCCATAATCCATCCTGATATAATCTGATAGCATCAGAATAACATTTTGTAACAGTTGCCACATAATCCGGTGCCCTGGCCCGTCCCTCTATTTTAAATGCATCAATACCACTTTCTATAAGTTCAGGAATATGTTCTATCATACACATATCCCTAGGACTAAGTAATCTTGATTTTTCAATATCATTATCTTCAGGACGCGTTAACATTAATTGTTTGTTTTCATTTGAATTAATAATCCATTCCTGTCGGCATGGCTGAAGACATTCTCCACAATTTGCATTTCTATCATAGAAGTATGAACTAAGAAAACACCGTCCTGATATTGCCACACACATTGCACCATGAACAAATGTTTCAATTTCTATTGGTGATTTTTTCTTAATATAACGTATTTGTTCTAATGATAATTCTCTAGATAATACTGCTCTTGATATTCCAAGTTCCTTATATAATTTTAAACTTTCTGTATTTGTAATATTAGCTTGAACACTCATATGTAATGGAATTGAATGCTTATTTGCAACGTTTATCATTCCCATATCTGATATTATTAATGCATCAACATCATATTTTTCTAGTTGGACTAATTGTTTCTTATATTTTTCTATTTGCCAATCAGATACTATTGTATTGGTGCATACATATAACTTTTTATTATTATCATGACATTGAGCTACAATATCCTTAATATCTTCCAAGTTAATATTTGCAACATTTGCACGCATATTATAATCAGTTATTCCCACATACACAGAATCTGCATTATTATTTAATGCTGCACTTACTGAACGTTTATCCCTTGCGGGTGATAATAATTCAACCATGTAAATCACATTGTAATTAAAAGAAAAAAATAGTTAGATTTTTGAAGAATTAATCTTCATCATCATATAATTCAGGAGGTATGATTGTAGGATATTCTTCTGTAATACATCCAAGACAAAGATCTTTTCTTGGAGTGCCTATAGCTTCAACTAATCCGTCAATACTAATGTAGCCTACTGAATCTACGCCAATAATATCCCTAATTTCCTCAGTTGTTCTGTCAACTGCTAATAATTCTTCTTTTGTAGCCATTGCTATTCCATAGTAACATGGAGATATAATTTCCGGACAACCTATTAGTAAATGAACCTCTTTTGCTCCTGCATCACGAATCATTTTAATAATAGTTTTGGATGTTGTTCCTCTTACTACACTGTCATCTATTACTATTACTCGTTTATCTTTTAGTATTGATTCAACAGTATTCATTTTTAGTTTTACTGCAAGGTCTCTGTCTTTTTGTGTTGGCATGATAAAAGTTCTTCCAACATATCTGTTTTTTATTAATCCTTCTGCGTATGGAATTCCAGATGCTCTGGCATATGCTAGTGTGGCTGGTATTGAAGAGTCCGGTACTGCTATAACTACATCAGCATCTATCGGATATTCTTTTGCTAATTGTTTTCCTATATTTAGTCGTACTTCATAAACACTTTTATCAAATATTATACTATCTGGTCTTGCAAAGTAAAGATATTCAAACATACAGTTTGCAGTATGACCAGGTGTTTTCATTTGATGACTGGTTTCCACACCATTGTTAATTTCCAGAATTTCCCCTGGTCGGATTGTCCTATCATATTCTATGTCTAATGAATCAAATGCAACACTTTCTGATGCAACAACTACGAATTCTTCATTTCTTCCTAGAGCTAATGGTTTTATTCCTAATGGATCACGAACAGCATATAATACTCCATTTATTAGTATTACTAATGAGTATGAACCTATTAGTTTCTCACAGGTTTTTTCTATTGCATTTACTGCGTCCTGACATTTGTTAAATTCATGTATTATTAATTGACATATTACTTCTGAATCAGTGGTTGATCTAAATTCGTAACCTGAATCAATTAATTCTTTTCTTAGTATTTCTGAATTTACAAAGTCACCATTATGTGCAAATGCTATTATTATATCATCTTCATGTTCTACAAATGGTTGACAATTGGATACATGGGATTCCCCTGTTGTTGAATATCTTACATGACCAATTCCAACATTTCCGTTCAATATATCTATTAAATCACTGTCAAACACATCAGATACTAGTCCCATACCCACATGCGTATTTATTCGACCTTCTTTTAAAACACTTATACCAGCAGATTCTTGACCTCTATGCTGTAAAGTATATAATCCTGAGTAAATCCATGAAGCAACATCCACTGATTCTTCATAGGAATATACTCCCACGATTCCACATTTATCTTGCAAACTGTCTTGCACTTTAGACTCTCCATATACCTAAATTAAATAGAAGTTGAAGTATTTTTTTATTAAATTATATTATTAGATTTAATTTTTAGAATACTTATATTTTCTTAGAAAAAACTAATTGGTAAAAATAGTTATGAATAAAGGGGGTGAAAGTTAAAATAGGGGTTTTATAATATGTTTTTACCTACTTCAACTACTTGAGCTAACTGATCTTCTTTATCGTTGATAGCTCCAGGAACATTGTTGTCACCTAATACTACAAAGTCGGCTAATTCGAAACCGAGGAATTCAAATGCTTTGAATTGTGTTTGTAGTACTGCTTTGAATGCATCTGGGTCAGGTGTTCCTTGTGAGATTATGAATGATACTTTTTTCTTTCCGTATGTTTCTGTGAATGGGAATTGGAAGTAAGAGTATAATCTGTCTAGTACTAATTTCATTTGAGCGTTTACATCAAAGAAGTATACTGGTATTGAAAATATTATTCCGTCTGCTTCTTCTATTTTTTTGTATACTTGTTGCATGTCATCATCTACTGCACATTTTCCTTCGTGTGCTTTACAATAGTTATCTCCTTGACATGCTTTGATGTTTAGCTTGTTAGAATCTACTAATTCTACTTCTGCTCCTTCTGCTTTTGCTGTATCAAGAGCTTTTTCTAATGCTATTCTACAATTACTATTTTGTCTTGGGCTTGTGTTAATTCCTAAAATTTTCATATTAAACCACTCCAATATATATTTTTGTAAAAAAACATATTTAACTATTATTGTATTGAAAAATATTAGTAAAATGTAATAAGTTAAGGCTAATAATTGATAATTATCTGTATAAATAAATTTATTGTTTAATTGTGAATTTTGGCAATTTGAATAAATAATAAGTTACAGAAATATTATTAAGATTAGACAAAAATATAGGAGTTATAGTAGAGTGAAAATAAACTATGAATGTGCTTCATGTATGCTAAGACAGTCAAGAGAAGCTATTGAACATGCAACAGATGATGTTGAATTAAGAATGAATGCGACATTAAAGGTTTTAGACTTTATGAATACTAATTTTAAAAAGAATTATCAGTCAAATAAGTTAGGCACTAAATTACATCATATGATTATGGATGAAATCGGAAATGATGATCCTTACAAGAATCTTCGTGAAGATGGAAATAAGTTAGCATTGAATTTAATTCCAATGGTGAAAAATCTTATTGAAAAGGATGATACTTTATTGAATTATATTAAAATTGCTGTAGCTGGAAATGTTATTGATTTCGGAGCTTTAAAAGAGGATACTGATATGGAATCGTTAATTAAAAAGCAGATTACTAAGGATCCTGTTATAAATGATATTGATAAATTGGATAATTCTCTGAAAAATGCTGAAAATGTTTTGTATTTAACAGATAATAGTGGAGAAATAGTGTTTGACAAGTTACTTATTAAGAAGATTAAGGAAGATTATGATGTGAATATTATTCTTGCATTGAAAGATGGTCCTATTCTTAATGATGCTTTAATTAAGGATGCTGTTGATTTAGGTCTTGATGATTATACAACTATTATAAGTACGGGTGCTGCTTCTGTGGGTGTTGTTGAAGAGTTTGTGTCACCTGAATTTATTGATTTGTTGAATAGTGTTGATTTAGTCATAAGCAAGGGTATGGGTAATTATGAAGGTTTAACTGAGATGCATATTGAACGGCCTGTTTATTTCTTGTTGACTGTTAAATGTAATGTGATTAGTCGGGATATTGGTGTTCCAGTAGGTAGTCCTGTTATTTGTGAGAAGCTTTTAATTAATTAAAATGTTTTTCAAATGCTTTTGTGTAGTTTGATATTATGGTAGGATAAGTGTTATGTAATCCAATCATATTTTTTTGATGAATATTATTTTTTATATTTTCTGCAAATATTAGGAACATTTCCTTATTGTCTCGGATTAATAGTTGTGCTGCGGGTAAGTTAATATATTTTATTTGAGCTGAAAGATCTGATAGTTCTTTTTCCAGGTTTATTTCTTTGTTATTGAAAGTGTATTTTTTTGATGCTAATATTTTAACGTTTACTCCTTTTTTTAATAGGTATGTTATGTATTTTTTGAATGCTGTTATTTCTTCTGGTATTATGAATCCTATTCTTATGTATAGTGTTTGTTTTGTGTTTTTTATTATTGAGAATTTTTGTTTGTATATATTGTCTTCATCTTCTATTGATGTGATTGGTGTGTTTATTTTTGGAATTTTGCTTTCGTATAATTTTATCATGTTCTGTTCTAGTTTGTCGAAGTGTTCGTTGAATTGTTTCTTATATTCTGGTAATGTGTCTTTTGGATGTTTGATTGTGTATTCTATTGGTCTTTTTTGTTGTATGTCTATTAATTCTTTTTTGTATAGGTTTTCTAGTACTGAATAAATTTTTGAGCGGGGTATTTTTGAGTCTTTGCTTATTTCATCTGCTTTTGCTGATACTAATCCTACTAATGATATGTATGCTTTTGATTCGTATTCTGTGAATCCTATTTGTTTTAATGTGTTTACCATTTCTTCCATTCTAATCACTCTTGTATATTTTTTCTATTGTGGACTATAAATATATTTTTTCATTTTAACTTTCTTAGTGACAAATTATTATATAAAAAAATAGTTTATAAGTATTAACATAAAACAATAGGTGATAAATTATGAATGATAAAATGTTTTGTTATCAATGCTCACAAACAGTAAACGCGGAAGGATGTACAGTAGCCGGTGTATGTGGAAAAAATGAAACACTAGCAAGACTACAGGATAACTTAATATTCACATTAAAAGGAATATCCGCATACGCATACCAGATGAGAGAATTTGGAGAAACAGATGAAGAAATAAATGCTTTCATAGAAAAAGGATTATACTCCACATTAACCAATGTGAATTTTGATATACAAAGCTTCATAGACATGGCCGTAGAAGCAGGACAGATAAACATTAAAGCAATGGCAGGACTTAAAAAAGCACATATCGATAACTATGGAGAACCTGTACCTGTAGAAGTACCAAAAGGTGCAAGCAAAGGACATGGAATTTTAGTAACCGGACATGACTTAAAAGTATTAGAAGAATTACTTAAACAGACCGAAGGAAAAGGAATTAACATATACACTCACAGTGAAATGTTAATAGCTCATGGTTATCCAGAACTTAAAAAATATGAACACTTGAAAGGTCAATTAGGTGGAGCATGGATTGATCAAAAAGAAGTATTTGCAAAATATAACATACCAATTCTTGTAACAACAAACTGTGGATTAATACCTCTGGATTCATATGCAGATAGAATTTACACTTCAGGAATAGCACAACTACCTAACACTCCACATATTGATAACTATGATTTCAGTGACATAATTAAACAAGCATTAGAATTACCTGAACTTGAAGAAGAAGAAAAAACATCATATACCACAGGATTTGGAAAAACAACAGTACTATCATTAGCTGATACTATTAAAGAAGCCGTACTTAGCGGAAAAATTAAACAGTTCTTTGTGATGGGTGGATGTGACACTCCATTTAATAAAGAAATGGAATATTACACAGAATTTGCTAAACAATTACCAGAAGATACTGTTATATTATGTGTAGGTTGTGGAAAATACAGATTCAATGATTTAGATTTAGGTGATATTGATGGAATTCCAAGATTAATTGACCTTGGTCAATGTAATGATGCAATTGTTGGAGCAGAAATATTAACTGCACTTACAGAAGTATTTGATATGGAATTAAATGATTTACCTGTTACTTTCGTATTAAGTTGGATGGAACAAAAAGCAGTTTCAATTCTATGGAGTTTATTATCATTAGGTCTTACCAACATCCATATTGGTCCTGTTCTTCCAGCATGGATTGATGAAACCATATTAACTGTACTTGTTGATAACTTTGATTTAAAATTAATTAATACACCTGAAGAGGATATTAAGGAAATATTAGGTTAAATTATTTTCCTAATATTATATTATTTTTTTTTACTAATTTTTTGGGTTTGTTGTAGTATTTAATATATCTGAAAATTCAAGGTCAGCTGCCCATTTTTCTTTACATTCACAAGAAAAGTTTTCTAGTTCTTCAGATATTTCTTGTTCTAGATTTGATTTTATTATTAAACTTTTGAGTTTAGCGTTACATTTTTTACAGTTAAATGGTCCTCGTCTTGTACCAAAACCTGCGGTATCCATAATCATTGGTATGTCCACGTTTTTTCGTACTTCTTTTATTATTTCAACTGTACTCCATATCCATGGCGGATTATATGAACCTTTTTTCCATAGGGAATCCATCATTGTTCCTCCATGTACTGTGGCAGGACAATATGCTAATCTTCGTACTCCTACATCTTTTGCATATTTTGCTGAGTCTATGGATTCTTCTATTGCTTGTTTTTCAGAGATCAGTATTGGTTTAACTAGTAAATATGCTTTTGCTCTTATATCATATTCTGTTATTGAGTTTATCTTTGATACTGCTTTTTCGAAGGATTTGTTTGTTATTCCTTTATTAATCTTATTTAATCGAGTATCCTCATTAGAAGTCTCAAGACCTATACCAATCTCAAAAATTTTATCAGGGATTATGCTTGCAAGTCGTTTTAATGAAACTTCGTCTATGTATTCTGGTTTGGATTCAACAATTACCTCTTTAATTTGGTCGTATTTGCTGAATTTATTGAAGATATATTCCTGAACTTTTTCAGGTATTTCATTTACATTTAAAAAACTACCAGAAACAAATAATTTTATAGCAACATTATCTTTAGTAGAAATATCAACCTTTTCTAGCTGCTTATTCCATTCATTATCAAATATCGTTACAAGATCATCACTAGAAATATCCATCAATGGTGAATCAGAAATATAACTACACATAGTACATCCACCACTTTTAGTAGCCCATTCACATCCACTTGTTGGTAAAACAATAAAAATTGTATGACCTACACAGTCATATAACCTGTCCTCATTAGACCAGCTAGCAGCATATGCCTGTAATGCTTTCTTATTCTTCTTTCTGTCACGTTTTTTAATTATATTTGCAATAGAATTTTCCCTTATTTGCCTATTTATTTCCTGAACTTTCATAGATAAAACCTTAATTAAATGAGTTAATAATATCTTCCACTAATTTTAAAGCATTCTCCCTATCTTTTCCTATAGGTGAACCAATAACAAATTCATTAATACCCAACTTTGTAAATTCTTCAATTTTAGCAGATATATCCTCCGGAGTTCCACAAACTGAAAATGCATCAATCATGTTTTCATCAACAAGACTACTTGCTGTTTTAAAATCATACACTGCCAATGCGTTTCTAATTTTAATTGCAACATCTACAGAAATATTATGACGTTCCAATACCACATCCGGTGCACCTGCAAGAATGAATGCAACAACTGTTTTTGCCTGATTATATGCAATATCCACATTCTCATCAATACTGCATGCAGTATATGCTGCAAAATTATAATCGGCCTTATTACCTCCTTTTTGAATTCCTTCTTTTATTAATGGAACTGCTATTTCAAAATCTTTAGAATTGGAAGCATTAATTAAACATCCATCAGCAACTTCACCTGATGCTTTAAGCATCATTGGACCTTGAGCTGCCATATATATTGGAATGTTACTTTCTATTTTTTTTATTCCATTAAGATGTGCACCTTGTTCTAATTTTTCACCATTTAACAATACTCTTATATCATTAATAGCATTTTTAACTGTTTTAACAGGTTTTGACCAGGATAAATTTAATGTTTCCATAGTAGCTTTATCTCCAGGACCTACACCTACAATAGCTCGTCCATCAGATATTTCATTTAAAGTTGCTGTAGCAGATGCTATTGTAACTGGATTTCTTACAAAAGGATTTGAAACTCCAGACCCCATATGAATAGTGCTTGTTTCATGAGCAGCTAATGCTAAAACTTCAAAAACATCTCTATTGTTATAATGATCAGTTATCCAGATATTTTCAAATCCAATATTTTCTGCAAGTTTTATAACTTCTAATATGTCTTTAATCGGTTCATTTGGCAGAAGTTCTAAACTAAATTTCATTATTATCCCCTCTAACATTCTAAAATTAATGTTATTTAAAATATTTTATATTATTATTAGTTATGTTAAAAGTAACTTCTATACTTTTTGAAAAAATAGATTGTATAAATAATTTTTATAATATAAGTTAAATTGAAAAATAATAAAATAATATGAAAAAAAAAAGAAAAAAAAGAATATAAGTCTATATTAGAATGATATACTTGTGTATCTTTTAACTGTAGATGATTTGTACCAGTTATTTATTACTCCAAATGTATTTCTGCTTGAAGTAGTATCACATTTATACCATTGACCATTTACATAAACTTCTGTCCATACGTGACCTACTACAAGACCACTTGTGAAGTAACATGTTGCATGACAATACCTTGCAGGTAATCGTGCTGTACGGAACATACCAATCAATACGTGTGATTGATCTACACAGTTACCATAACCTCTACTTAAAGTTCCTAATGCTCCATATCTAGTATTCATGTAAAACTGATAATCAGTTACAGCATTTACATAATCAAATATAGCTTTTGCTTGAGCATATAAAGAAGTAGCACCACTAATTGCTTTTTTAACAGCATTATACATAGTTGTACTGTTTACATAAGCGTTCTTAGCACTGCCCAGGTATTGTTCAAATCCGGAAGGTACATCATTATCCGTTGCTGATCCACTGCTTGAAGAGGATGAACTAGATGAAGATGATGATGAACTTGAAGATGAAGTAGAAATCTTATCTATTCCAACATAATTTGGCAACCGATTGTGTTCAGCTAAATAACCAATTACTCTTGAGTAAGCATAAACAGCATCAGTAAAGCTTAAGGTTAAACCTGAATTACTTTTCATAGTTTTTGGAGCACGTCCATTTTCTATATAAGAGTCAACTATAGTCTTAGCCAAAGCCATATAATCTTTAGTGTAGAAGTTAATATTATACTGGGATGTGCCGGTTGATGATGAAGGTGTTGAAAATCCTCCATTATGGAAAGAATCATTATATGTTAACATTTGTGTATACATGTATAATAGATCTGCCATTGATACTTCGTTACCACCCATAGCTGCATAGTTAGGTAATCTATTATTGTTTTTAATAAAATCTCTAACTGATACTCCTTTTTCAAGTAATTGAGCATAAGTATAAGTTGAAACTAAATCTGATTGAACCCTTAATGTTGTATTTTTTCTTACTTCATTTAATGCACCAGAACCACCATATACTACAGTTACAACGTAATGCTCTTCATCTAATTTGCTTGAATCATACTTGTATTCAGCGGTACTGTCAACCATTTTTACTGTTGCAACTGTTTTTCCATTTATTTTGAAACCAAGTTTACCTGTAGCATCAGTGTAACCAACATCTGTTAATTTTGCTTTTAATGTTACGGTATAACCTTTTTTAACAAAAATTAATGAATCAACATCTATTTTAGGTGTTCTTTTCTTAACTACTAATTTAGCCGAAGTTTCTTTATAAGATGAAACTGTGGTTTCTCCTATTTTTAATATTAATGGATAAGTTTTTGCCTTAGCAGGGACAACACAAGTTACTGATGCTACCCCATTTTGTACTATTGTAGAACCAATAGTTTTTCCGTTTATTTTGAAAACTGCTTTTGTACTATTTACTGGTGTTCCATCTTCATAATTAACATTAGCTTTTAATGTTGTTTTTGCTGCAGATAAGACTTCAGAATCTTCTAATGTAACAATTACATTATGTCTCTTAATTAATAAAGACGAAGTTGCTTTTGTAGTTGCTGTTTCTGAAGTTTCACCTACTGTTATTGATATATCATATTCTTTTGCATGCCATTTTGGTAGCATATAATTAAAGGATATGATTCCATTAGTAACTCTTGGATGACCTATAGTATTTCCATTAATTTTAATAGCAGTTTTTGCATCTTTTAAGATTTCACCATTTTGATAAGTAACACTTGCTTTTATTGTGATTAATTGATTTGCATATGATGTTATTGGTTGAGATGTTATGATAACTTTTTCTTTGTTTGCTGCTGTCTTTGTGTTAGAATTGTTTGTTGATTGTTTTGATATTGTTTTCTCATCGGATGAAATATCATTTGTTATAGCTTCATATTCATTGCTTACCGTATTTTTTATAGAATTTGATTCTATATTGGTATTACTCTCTGTTTGTGTATTTGTAACAACATCTGATGTTAAATCATTTGTTGTAGTATTTTCATTGCTATCTGTTGCAGATATTGCGGAAATACTGAGTAAGATTGAAACAAAGAGAACCAAAATCAAACTTCTCTTAATCTTATCGCCTCCTATACAACCAAAAAAAAGATTCTGTATGAATCGGATTAAATATATTGTATTAATTTTTTTATGGTTTGTTTTTAGTGATCAATTTTTTTCAAAATTAATAAGCTATGAAAATTAAGAATCTATACAATTCTTAAGAATAACTTATCTTTTTATAAGTATTTAAAGATATAGTAAAAAGATTTATATATAGGGGACATTAATAGTTAAAAAAAGTTTAAAAATATTGAAAATTATTATATTGCTGGGAAAAAAATTGAAACCAAAAAGTATATAAATAAGTTCGGAGATATTTTATATTGTACTACATGTACTAAATAGTCCCATAGGGTAGTGGCAATCCTCCTGGTCTTTGGAACCGGGGACAGCGGTTCGACTCCGCTTGGGACTACTAATCTTTTAACTAGTTTTACAAAAAATTTATTTAATAATTATAACAAATAATTTACTTAAGAAATATAAGGAGATTAAAATATGCCTTATGAAGATCCATTAAAAGAATACTTAGATGAAGATCCTGAAAGAAGAGTAAAATTATTTTATATTTATACAAGAATAATGATAGTATCAACATTCCTAATAGCATTTGGAGTAATGGTATACATACTAATAACATTAAAAATAATATAATTAAATTATAGAATCATACACTTTTTTTCTTATTATTTCAGCTTTACCCATAGCATTCTCTAAAATCCTATCAGATACGATAATAGTAGCAATAGGAGTGCCTTTTTTATACAAGTAATCAGATGGAGAACAATCATTTAAGAAATCAATTCCCCTTAAATCATACTTAGCATCATTCAATGAATAAGGAACTAATTTTACACAAAAATTCTTTAATTTAGGAATTTCAACCAGTTCATTATTACAAGAATCAATATGTGCCTTAGCTAAGTTAATGTTAAAACTATTTTCCACACATTCAAATGTGCCCTGAATCCTAGGATTAACTTCCAATACATAAACATTATTTTTATGTAAAATAAAATCCACACCATTAGAACCAACAAGTTTAAACATTTTAGAAATTTTTGTTGAAATGTTAATTAATTTGGGATTAGAATTGATTAATGGAGTAATGTTTCCACAATATAAAAAGTCATTACCACCCAACATTTTTGAACCAATAATCTGATCAGAGGTAGTGACCATGCTAATTTCATGGGAATTATATGATAAAAAAGAACTGCTTACGCTTTTTCCTTCTATATATTCCTGTAAAATAAAATCTCCATCCAATTGAATATTAGTATTGAAATAATTTATTCCAACTCCGCCTGAACCATATATAGGTTTGATAACAAATTTTTTATCTTTATGGTTATTAACTATTTCTGTTGCTTCTTCAATACTGTTAATTCTATATGTTGCAGGCATTAGGAAGTTTTTATGTAATTTTTTATACATTTCCCATTTATTGTTGATGTGTCTTGTATTAGTATTTCCTATGATTTTTGAATGAGGATACCTATCTGTGTTAACATCACTAGAAAAAATAATGTAATCAACATCATTTACATAATTTAACGATAAATCTTCTAATATTTTTAAATCAAAAGTATCATTATTTGATGGAACAATTAGTTTATCCACATATTTTTTTTGATCTTCCAATTCAAAAAAACTGGTAGCATACACAGTATACCCCAACATTTTTAAAGATTTTGAAACTGCCCTAGTATTAGAACCAACAACTAAAATAATCGTAATAATAATACAACCTAAAAAATTTTTGAAAATATAAAAAAATTAATTCAATAAATAAAATTAGTAATTCCAATAATATAACATTTTTGAAAAAATAGTAATTTAATAATAAAGTTGGAAAGGTTAAAAAAAGAATAATCATGGAAAATCCATGAAATTATTCAGATTCTTTTGCATCCATGTTACGTTTAATAACTTTAAGTTGCACGAAACTTTCCCTTTCCATTTCCTCTAAACGCATTTCAATAAATGAAATTGTATTGTTTATACGAGGAATCATAACATGTTCTAAAGCATTTACTCTTCTTTTTGTTGCTTCAACTTCTTTAGCTAACATGATAATTGTTTTTTCGATTTCTCCAAGTTCAATAATTATTTTAATTGACTCTTCGAATTCTTTAGCAGCAATATCTAAGTTTGCTGAAGTACCAGCAAAACCATAACCTCTGCTAATTAAATCATTATGTGTAGCTTGACTTTTTACAACAGGTACAGAAACACCCATAATACTTCTAGAACTTATGTCTAATTCGATAGATTCTCTAACTGATAAAGCTGCACGTTTAACTGCCATATCTCCCATGTCTATTTGAGCTTTGTTTAGTTCTGCGTATGCAATAGCTAATTTCTTTTCAACTTCATCTCTAGAACCTTTTACTCTATCCAATATTTCAAAAAACTCCTTAATAAGAGCATCTCTTTTTTCTTTAAGAAGACTATGACCTTTAGTAGACAATTTAGCTCTGTCTTTTAAATTAAGAAGTTCCATACGAGTTGGATTTATTCCATCCAATTTTTCTCCTGCCATTAATTAGCCTCCTTCACTGACATATTTACACTACTATTAAAGTATAAAGTAAATTTATTCTTCTGCAGCTTCTTCAGTTGCTTGTTCAGTAGGTAAATATTTTTCGACGAATTCGTCTTTTACACGTTTAAGTTCAGTTTTAGGTAAGATGGTAAATAAGTCCCAACCTAAGTCAAGAGTTTCTTGAATAGATCTGTCTTCATCTAGACTTTGTCTGATAAATCTGTCTTCGAAAGCATCAGCAAATCTTAAGTATTTAAGGTCTGTTTCAGTTAATGCTTCTTCCCCTACTACTGCGGTTAAGTCACGTAAGTCACGACCTTCTGCGTAAGCAGCATATAATTGGTCAGATACTCCACTGTGATCTTCACGAGTACGGTCTCCACCGATACCCCCACTCATTAACCTTGATAATGAAGGAAGTACGTTTACAGGTGGGTAAATACCATTTCTGTCTAATTCACGATCTAATACTATTTGACCTTCAGTAATATATCCTGTTAAGTCAGGAATTGGGTGAGTAATATCATCCTGTGGCATAACTAATATAGGCATCTGAGTAATTGAACCTTCTTTTCCACCTATACGTCCTGCACGTTCGTACATCTGTGATAAGTCAGTGTACATGTAACCAGGGTATCCTCTACGTCCTGGTACTTCACTACGTGCTGATGAAATTTCCCTAAGTGCTTCACAATAGTTAGTAATATCGGTAAGAATTACTAATACGTGCATTCCTTTTTCAAATGCAAGGTATTCTGCTGTTGTTAAAGCCATTTTAGGGGTCATGATT
Source organism: Methanosphaera sp. (assembly GCA_017431845.1). Lineage (GTDB taxonomy): Archaea > Methanobacteriota > Methanobacteria > Methanobacteriales > Methanobacteriaceae > Methanosphaera. Next base: position 64,083 of record JAFRKG010000076.1, read on the forward strand.
CTTTCAATAGCAGGGTCGTCTGCTAAGTTCATGAATACTGTTACTCTTTCAAGTGCTCCAGTTTGTTCGAACTCGTTCATGAAGAAGTTTGCTTCTTCGTGAGTAATACCCATAGCACCGAAAATTACTGCGAATTCACTGTCTTCTGAAATTACTTTTGCTTGTCTTGCAATTTGTGCTGCAAGTTGGTTGTATGGTAAACCAGAACCTGAGAAGATAGGTAATTTTTGACCACGTACAAGTGTGTTCATTCCATCAATTGTGGATATACCTGTTTGAATAAATTCTGCAGGGAATTGTCTTGATGCTGGGTTCATTGGAGAACCGTTTACATCTAACTCTTTATCTGGGATAATATCTGGTCCACCATCTATAGGTTTACCTATACCGTTGAAGATCCTTCCGAGCATATCAGATGATACTCCGATTTTTGCGGTTTCACCAGTAAATCGAACTTTTGTAGATAATGTGTTTAAGTCACTTGTACCTTCGAATACTTGAACAAGTGCAATATCATTTTCTACTTCAAGTACTTGACCGGTTCTTTGTTCGCCTGAAGGAGTTTCAATTTCTACAATTTCGTTGTATGCTACACCTTCAACATCTTGAACTACCATTAAAGGTCCAGATACTTCAGATACAGTAGTGTATTCTCTTGTTTTAATATCTACATCATTCATTGTGCAGCCTCACTACATTGTTGTGTAATTTTTGTTCTTAATTCTTCAGTTTTTGCATCGAATTCATCTTCAGGTACATATTTCATTCTGTCTAAGTCTACTCTAACATCTAAGTTTACTAGTTTATTTACATCTGCACCATCTGCTAATGCTTCTTGTGCTGTTGTGTTGTATAATAATAGTGTTTTTAGCATGTTATATTGTTTTTTAGGTGAACAATATGTATCTGTGTCATCGAATGCGTTTTGTTGTAGGAAGTCTTCTCTTAACATACGTGCTGCTTCGAGAGTTACACGGTCTTTTTCAGGTAATGCGTCAGGACCTACTAATTGTACAATTTCGTTAAGTTCTGCTTCTTTCTGTAAAAGAGCCATTGCTGTGTTTCTTAGTTCCCTCCAATCGCTTCCAACTTCACTGTTCCACCATGGTGTGATACTGTCCACGTATAGTGAGTAACTGTTCAACCAGTTGATGGATGGGAAGTGACGTCTGTCTGCTAAGGATGCATCTAATGCCCAGTATACTTTTGCAATACGTAATGTGTTGGTTGTAACTGGTTCTGATACGTCCCCACCTGCAGGTGATACTGCTCCAACTACTGTTACAGATGCTTCTGCTTTGTGTGATCCAATAGTTGTTACACGTCCTGCACGTTCGTAGAACTGTGCTAATCTTGATGCTAGGTATGCTGGGTAACCTTCTTCCCCTGGCATTTCTTCTAGACGTCCGGAGATTTCCCTCATAGCTTCTGCCCATCTTGAGGTACTGTCTGCCATAAGTGCTACATCGTAGCCCATGTCTCTGAAGTATTCTGCAATGGTAATACCTGTGTATACACATGCTTCCCTTGCTGCTACCGGCATGTTGGATGTGTTAGCAATAAGAACTGTTCTGTCCATTAATGGGTTTCCAGTTTTTGGGTCTTCTAGTTCTGGGAATTCGGTAAGTACTTCGGTCATTTCGTTACCACGTTCTCCACATCCGATATATACTACTATATCAGCGTCTGCCCATTTTGCTAATTGTTGTTGTGTTACAGTTTTTCCTGAACCGAATGGACCAGGGATAGCTGATGTTCCACCTTTAGCTACACAGAAGAATGTATCTTGTGCACGTTGTCCTGTTATTAGAGGTACATCTGGGTCTAATTTGTTGACGTATGGTCTACCTACTCTTACTGGCCAGATTTGCATCATTTGTAATTTTACAATTCCGTCTTCGGTTTCTACTTCAGCAATATCGTCTACTACTGTGTGTTTTCCGCTTTCGATGGATTTGATTGTTCCTGAGATTTTTGGTGGTACCATGATTTTGTGTTCGATAGCTACAGTTTCTTGTACTGTACCTATGATGTCTCCACCGTTTACTTTGTCTCCAACGGATACTGTTGGTTTGAAATCCCATTCTTTAGTTTTATCTAATGATGGTACGTCTACCCCTCTAGGTAAGTAGTCTCCAGCTAGACTTTTAATTTCTGTTAATGGTCTTTGAATTCCATCGTAAATAGATTTTAGTATACCTGGTCCTAATTCTACTGAGAGTGGACCTCCAGTACTTTCAATTTTTTCTCCTGGTTTAATACCAGCAGTTTCTTCGTAAACCTGAATTGTTGCGGTGTCGCCTTCAAGTTCAATAATTTCACCAATAAGTCCAATATCACCGACACGAACCATTTCGTGCATCTGGGTACCTCTCATACCTCCACCGACAATAACTGGACCTGCAATTTTAATAATATTTCCTGTAATCATTTTACCATCTCTACCCCAATAACTCTTTTTATAAGTTCATTCATTGGGTCAGTTTCTCTTTTATGTGAACCTGACTTATCTGGTACTTCAATAATCATTGGTAATGCTTTGCTTGTGTACTTTGTGATGTCTTCACGAAGTTCATCACCAATTTTTTCAGTTGTGATAATGATGGAGTATCCATCATCTACTAACTGTTTTAAAGTTGTTTTTGATTCGTCTTTGTTATGTACGGGGAATCCACTTTTTATTCCACCTAACATAAAACCAGTTACTGTATCTGGATCTGCCATTATAGCGATATCTTTTTTCATAATAACATCTCCTTAATTTCGGAACTAGCTAAAACAGGTCCTCTTTTACTTCTAGCGATGACTTTAAGATTTTTGATTTCGATTTCTTTTTTGTTTATGAAACCTACTATTGGACCTATACCAAATGGTTTTTTCTTAAAGATGTTGTCTGCCATTTTTCTTTCATAAGCATCTAATGCTTCATCGAAAACAGCTATGGAATTTGTTGCGTTGAATTCTGGAATGTGATCTGCTACTACAGAACCGTATTCTGAGCTTTCTATACTGCTTAATAATGAATTTAAGTCTTCTGATTCCATTAATTCTTTAAGTTTCCAATCACGTAATTTGTATCCTCTACTTATTACGTATGGTTTTATTTGATCGTATGCTAAACCATCTGCTTTTGCTCTTAAAATAATTTTTAAGGTAGCGATGTCAATTTTTGTTCCTACGTAACTGTGTAACATTCTAGTATTTTCGTCTTCTTGACTTGAAGATTTTACTAGTAATCTTTCATAGTAGTAATTATCTAAAGCTGATTCTAATGTTAATAATGTTTTATTTTCATTATAATCTGGTAAAGCTTCTTCTAATATTCTAGCGTAAGGTGTTCCTTCAAGAGCTACGATTAATTCTTGAACTGTATTAGCTTCAATCATTTTGTCGTGATCATCTTTTAATACACCGTAAGGCACTAATAATTCACGAGTTTCTTCTTCGTTTAATTGTGCTTCTTTTGCAACTAAAACACTTTTTATGTTTTTAATATCCCATTGGTCTAATAAGATATCAAATGTTGGTCTTAATGTTGCAGGTGATACTTTTGCTAATGTATCATATGATTCGGCTAGGTTAGCATCTAATGCTTGTTCAATTGGATATTGATCTACATATTTAGCATAATCTCTGTGTCCTCTTAGGTAGTTTTTTACTTCGTCGAGGTTTTCTGTTTCTGCTAATTCAGTGATTTGTTTTTCACTTAAGATTTTACCAATTTTTGCTCTAATCCTTGCATTAGGATACGTATATGGATAGTATTCTAATAAAGGTCTAATTGTGATTACTACTACAATTGCCCCAATTACAGCTAGTACCATTACTAACAATGCAATGAATGCTTCTGGAGAAGAGAACCCGAAAGATGTGATAATATCCATAATGCTTTCTTCCATTTAATTCTCCTCCAAAACTATCTAAATAGTGTTTTAGCAACCTCTGATCTTAAATATTTTCTATATCGAAGCATACGTGCTTCTATGGTATTTTTAACTTCAACTTCACCATCTACAGTTTTTACAACTGCTCCACCAATAATGTCGATTGGTTCTCCTATGATGAATGAAACTTCATTACCAGTTTCTTTTGTTACATAATCTGATACTTCATTAATGAAGGATTTTACATTATCAACGTCATCTGCTCTTACGAGGATTTCTAGTTGATTTCCACCTACTTGTAATGCTGCATCTTTAATCATGTTTTTTAAAGATTCTACATAATTTGCAGAATTTTCAGATGCTTGTTTTTCTATTTTTTCTGATGCAACTCTGAAAGCTTTTTCGATTAGCTCTTCACGTGCTTCTAACTCTTTTCTTCTTGAGTTTACTTTTGCTTCTGAAACTACTTGTTGATATTTCATATCAGCTTGTTTTTCAGCTGCTGAAAGTATTGCTTGTTGTTCGTTTTGAGCTGTTACTTCACCATCTGCTAAAATTTTCTCTGATTCAGCTGTTGCTTTTGAGATGATTTCATCAGATTTTGCTTGAGCATCTGCTTTAATATTTGCTATAATTTTATCTGCTCCAACGCTCATCTACTTTCCTCCGAAAATATATTGTTTATAGGCGTTTTTCGCCTTTATATTATAAATCTATGCTCCGAGTATTCCACCGAATACTAATAATAAGATAGCGATAAGGAAACCGTAGATAGCCTGAGTTTCAGGAATAGCTGTAAATACTAAACCTTGTGCAAACATGTCTGGATCTTCTACAACTGCACCTACAGATGCGGAAGATGCGATACCTTGACCCATACCAGAACCAAGACCACCGAAACCAACTGCTGCTCCTGCACCAATTGCTACTAATCCTGAAGTTACCTCTAAAGGACTTCCTCCCATAATTCCTGAAAATACTAATAATAAGATAGCAATAAGGAAACCGTAGATAGCCTGAGTTTCAGGAATAGCTGTAAATACTAAACCTTGTGCAAACATACCTGAGTCCTCTGCTACTGCACCTACACCAGCGGAAGATGCGATACCTTGACCGATACCTGAACCTAAAGCTGCGAAACCTACTGCTACTCCAGCACCAATTGCAGCTAAAGCTGAACCTAATACTAATGCCATTTTATTCTCCTCCAAATTAATGAATTTAAATTTATTTTATTATATATGATTTTTTTATAAATACACTAAAGATTTATTTTCTTAATTTTGTGTATATTCTGCTTGCCTTGAATGGGACGAACTCGCTACTTGCTCCTTCGTAGAAGTTACCGAAGAATTCTACAAAGTGGAGACGTAATGAGTGAATAAATGATCCCATTGATTGGAATGCAATGTTAAATAAGTGTACTCCTAAGAATACAATTACACCAATAATTATACCTACATATGGTACCATACCTGCTAATAATTGTCCTAATAAGTTATCAGTCATACCAATACCACCAGTGGATAGACATAATGCTAATAATCTTGAGTATGATAAGATATCACCTAAGAATCCAAATATGTCCATTACACCCATTGGTCCTGAACCGTAGATTAATAATATTAATGCAATTACTAAAATTACTCCTAATACTATTAATGAGTTAGTTAGTAAGTATCCTATTATTGAAAGTTCAATTAATATCCAACATAATTGTCCGGAACATAATTGTTTTTTGTTACCGCGTTTAACATTGTCAATAATTCCGAATAAGAATGCAATGTTAAGATGGATTAAACCGATAATTAATGCCAA
>JAFRKG010000077.1 GCA_017431845.1 Methanosphaera sp.
AATCCTCCTTCAAAATCATCATCATCTTGCCATGCAGCAGGATCAAAATAACTAGTACCAAAACCTTGAGAAATAATTTTATCCTCAGATTCTAAATACTTATTTGTTAACCATAATGTATCAAATTTTAATCCTCTGAATTCAATTTTATTACCATGAGCATAAAAATCCTTACCAATTGGTGCAGTGTTATTGGTAAATGAACACTTTTCAACAACACTTCCAGTAGATTGAGCACATAAAGTACCTCCATCAGTTGTAGCAGTATTGTTAATAAAATTACAGAAACCCATATAACTATTTTTACCATTAAATTTTACTGCACCACCTTCATTTGCAGAATTATTTGTGAAATTACAATTAATTAATCTACTATCCTGTGCTGAAAACAAAACCGCACCACCATCAAAGGTTGCAATATTATTTATAAAAATACAATTTTGAACAGTTGCATTCTTTGATAGTGTATTAAAAGCACCTCCATTGGGAGCATGATTTCCTATGAAAGTACAATTATCAACCACACAATTTGGACTATTGGTATCATAAATAGTTAAAGCACCAGCACTACTAGCCTGATTGGTTCTAGCAATATTGTTGATAAATATGGAATTAATAAAACGGGAATTACCTGCATGTGAAAATAATCCTATTGCACCACTACGTGAACCAGTATTATTTACAAAAGTACAATTATCCAATATGGAATAGGTAAATTTCCATTCAATACCACCACCGTCACCAGTACGAGCATTATTACTTTCAAAATAACAATTAGTAATATTAATTCTAGTAGTTCCCTGACTACTAGGACCTCTTATTGCACCACCATAATTGGCTTCGTTGTTATAGAAATTACAATTAGTTATCAAAATATCGCTTGCGGGATAAGGTAACAGGCCCGCTGGATCTCTTTGAAAGTGTATTGCTCCTCCACCATATCCAGAACGGCAATTGGTAAAATTACAAAATTCAACAGTACACCATTGGGAACCTCTAAACTCAATGGCACCACCTGCAATATAATTAGTTCCGCCATTATTATCATAAGTAGTAATAGATGTTCCATATTTGTATCCGTCTTTAAAATTAATGTTTTTGAAAACGATTTTTTGAGTATTATAAACTATAAAGAATCTATCGGATGTTTGTTTAAATGTGTGTCCATTACCATTTATTGTAATATTTGATACAGTGATAGGTATTTGAATACCAAAGTCTATATCCTGCATTATATTAATTATTTTATTCCCAGAACCTAATTCATTTTTTAATTCATCATATGTTGAAACATCAACAGAATTAACTTCTTGCAAAATATCTTCATCATTATCCGAACTTAACAATCCTTTTTGATTATCAGTATCATTTACTACCGAATCACTCATATCAGTAGTAGATACTCCTTCATCAACACTATCTACTTCTTGAGATAGTGTGTCAACATCGCTTTGGGATGTTGAAACTTTTTCATTACTAATTTCATCAGTCGCACTTACCGATCCTATCAAGATAATAACAAGTAGTACTGATAAAACTAACATTACCTTCGTATTTTTCAGTTTATTCATGAATTAAAACCTCAAATTAAATATGTGAGGATAAAT
>JAFRKG010000078.1 GCA_017431845.1 Methanosphaera sp.
AATTATTTAACTGACACTGCTACAAAGTGTGTTTTAATTCTTCAGTTTTAACAAATAACAGATTCACAACTGTTTATAATTTAAATCAAAATCTGGTACTGAAGATTAATGATGCAGTGGATAGTTCTAATCAGTATACTACTTTGTATTCCAATCAGTTCAGTAATACTTTTGTTACTGTGATGGAAAGTATTGCATGTACTTCAACTTTGAGTGATGTGCTGAATACTGTTGATTCTGAGGCAACTATTTCTTTGGAATCCGGTACTTATAATAGTTTTACTATTAATCAGCGTGTTAATTTAGTTAAAAAGGATGAGGACGGTGTTGTTCTTTTTAAAAATTCTGCAGTTAGCAGTATTTCTGGTTTGGAAAGGATTAATTTTGAAAAGTCTACGGTTTATTCTGGATTTATTTCTACAATTAATAACTGTTATTTTAATAATTCTCCTGTGCGACTTGATATAACTAAAACCAATATTTATAATTCCGGTTTTATTAACACTAACAATCCCATTTATACTACTAATCACCCTTTTTTAATTAATGTCCATAATATTACTTTTGAAAAAATTACTGGATATGCTGTTATGATGGGTAGTACTTCGTGTAATAGGAACGGAATGAGGATTGATGTTTATAATATTACTGTTAAGGATTCTACATTTACTAGTGTGGCATATTTAGGTTGGGGTGCTAATTTGGATCACATTACTGTCAAGAATTCAAAAATTACTAATCGTTTCTTTATCGATTATGATAAGCAGCAAACTAGTTATACATTGTCTAATATTTATCTGGAAAATGTAAACTTCACTGGCAATAATCTAAATCTGTTTTATAGTAATCGTCCGGTAACTATAGAACATGTCACTTTCAAAAATGTTAATTTAGCCAACAATATAGTTTTCAGAACATTAAAAAGTTTAAAACATGTTAATTTAACAAATGTTAATAATACATATTATTTGGTATTTAATACTCCAATAGTTGATGATTTTAACTGTACTAATTTTAACGGCAGAGTTGGAATTTATAGTCAAAGTAAATCCGATTTATCAAACATTAATTTCAATAATGTTAACTTTACTACTAGTATGGCTGATCTTGTCAGTTCTACTTTAAAAAATTCTGAATTCAAGGATTTCACCGGTCCAATTGTTCTTCGTGATGATAATGAGTTGTCTTATGTTACTTTTATTGATGGTGTTAATAATGCCATGTATGAAAATGGTACTGCATTATATGTTTTAGGTGAATATAATATTATTGAGCATTCTACTTTTAGAAATTTGAATGCCAGTAATGGTGGTGCAATTTACGTTATTGGTCAGGCGATTTCCGTTCTTGATAGTGATTTTAAATATTGTAATGCTACAGGTGAAGGTGGTGCAATCTACATTAAGGGTACAATTGGTTATTATGTGGACAAAGAAACAAGAAATGCCTTCATAGGAAATAGGGCAACAACCCCTATTTATTATAATATTTATGATGAGTTGGCTTTAAAAGGAATGGATATTGTTTATGTGTCTTTATCTCATGGGCGTGAGGACGGTAATGGTTCGATAGAGGA
>JAFRKG010000079.1 GCA_017431845.1 Methanosphaera sp.
TAGGGTATTTTCCATTTTTCTGATTCTTTTTAATATTCATTATTTTCTGATTTTATGTCCTATTTATGATTAATTTAACTTTATATTCTTTAAAACAAGTCTATTTTTTTCATGTTATTATCTGGTTTTAAATACTTTTAATTAAAATTTACGATTAAATATTAGGAAATATATAATATTATTGATTTATTTTTCTTTATTTAGTTTGTATTATATTATAATTATTTATTTTTTTTATAATAATAGTTTTTATTGGTTTTTTTCTGGGATTTATTTTTAGTGTAATTTTCATGCTGAAGCTTTTTTTTGTTTATATCATTCAAATGAGGAAATAATCGTATAAATTTAATTAGTTATGGATATTATTAATTATTTAAGCTTATTTTAGTCTTATTAAGTTTATTTTTACTTATTTTTTAATATGATTAGTTATTTATAGTTTATTTTATATATTATTATTATATATTCTCTTATTATAAAAATTATGTATTGGTTGTTTTTTATTAGAGTTTTTCATGGCTTTTATGTCTTTTTATAATGGGTTGATAAATATAATTAATAGTGTAGGGATTGTTTATTATGGCTATTATGGATGTAAAAGGGTTTAATTATGATATAATTAAAGATAAATTGAAACATTATGGTAAAGATGCTTATAAGTTGATAACTTATATTGATTATTTAAATGATGAGTGTATTCGTGATTTAATTTTTGAATTAAATAGTAAATTTAATTCCAAGGTTGGAAATAGGGCTTATCCCTCGAGAAATTATATTAATTATCTTTATGTACTGTTTTAGTATTGGATTGTATAAAATTTCAGATATTGATCGTGAATGTCGTACCAATAATATTTTAAGAGTGGCTACTTGTAGTAAAACTCCTTCAATTAATATTTTAAGAAGATTTTTATATGAAAGTGATTCTCTGGTATTAAAAAAGATATTTCTTTATTCTATTGTTAAATTAAATGATTTAGACTTCATAAATTTTCTTAAATTCTTTATTGATGGTACAGATGCCATCATTCATGGGTCACGAAATTATACAATTACAAGGGAGGATATTGAAGGTCTTAAATTTATGAAAAAAGAAGGATTATTACATAACAATCGTAAAAAATCAAAAACAACAACTTATAACAAATTAAAGCAAATTCAAAAAGATTTAGATAAAAATAGTGAATTATACGACTTAATAGAACGGATTTTTCTTAAATTTGACATATACAACAAGAACATTTACAAAAACATCAAACTCTTTGAAAGTATTATGGACGAAAAAAACATCAATTATGTTTCAATAGCATTTCCTGAATCAGTTATGATGAAAACAAAGAAAGAAGGATTTGATTTTGCATTCAATCTACAAGAAATCATGACAGATAACAAAATAATCCTAATGGGTCTTTTATTGGATAAACCAAATGATCACTACAGTTTAGAAGAAATAATACAAGAAATCAAAGAAAACACAAAAATACTAATAGAACTACAAAAAAAATACGGACAAAGAAACAACTACAAAGAAATACAACAAATAATAGAAAAAGCACTATACATTTGTGATTCCGGATATTTCTCAACCGAAAACATAGAAACAGCAGACAAACACGGCATGAACTTCCTAATCATGCCAAAAATGATATCCAACAGAGAAAACAACAAAAACAGAAGAAAACAGAAACTCAAAACAAAAGACAAAAACAAACAAAACAAAAACAAAGAAAGCAAAAAATCACTAGAAAGAGTATACAACGGATACATATGCAAAAAAGGACAAAAAATCGAACTAACAGAAACAATAAAAGTACAAAAACAAGTCAACATACGAAAAGGAATACCAGAGCAATGGCAAGAACACAGATTCATACACCAATGCTCAAATCCAAAACAAAACAAAGAATGTTCTGAATGCCCATTCAAAAAAATAACAGACAATTATACTCCTCTCGAATACGAAATGATCAATAAATTCACAAACCAAAGATACCATAAACTCTACAAAGACCGATTCCATTGCAGCGAAGGCATCAACGGATATCTTAAAAGTATTAATGGAACAATAATCCTCTCAGGACACAACACCATCGCAGTAAAAAACGAACTACAAATCCACAATGTTATCTATAATTTACAACGAATGATCAACCTAAAAGGAACCAGTTACTAAGAAATTCACAAAATAAATCCCTCACAAACCAAACTACAAAGGGATTTCGCCGTCAAAATTTCAAAATAATACTTTAAACTAAATTATTAATACACCTCATATCATAAAACACTAACAAAAAAACATTAGTGCCTAATAAAATATCTATTTTTAACAACAAATAAATTTAACCCCAAAAAAAATAACGAACACACAAAGCCTAAAACAAAAAACAACACCCAAAAACAAATACAAAACACATAAACAACCAAAAAACAAACTATAAAACCAAAAATAAAATAAAATCATAAATTAGGAATTATGGAAAAATCCCTTTAAAAAAGTAACTGATTTTTCAAAAAATGTATATCATCAAATTGAGCGATTGGATTGGAAATATTTGAATGAATGTTTGTATGAAAATCCAAAATATAAAGGTTCTAAACGCATAACTCATTATGGAAAAACTGTATTTTCGCAAAATGGTGAAGATGGTATCATACATGAGATTTTTAATAGAATTGGAACTACAAATAAATTTTTTGTTGAGTTTGGAGTACAATGTGGTGTAGAATCAAATACAGCATTACTCCTTCTAAAAAAATGGAAGGGGTTATGGATGGAAGCAGATAAAGATTATGTTAATGAAATTAAGGAAATATTTAAAGAACCTATTGAATCTCAACAGTTACAAATTAAAAATACGTTCATAACTCCTGAAAATATTGAAAGTATTCTTGATGAATTTGATGTTCCAGAAGAGTTAGATTTAATGTCAATTGATATTGATTCAACTGATTATTGGGTTAGAAAATCAATAAATAAATATAAACCTCGTGTTTTAATTATGGAATATAATGCAGCGTATTTTCCACCAATAATTTGGATAAAAAAGAAAAATGAACCTATTTGGGATAAAACTATTAATATGGGTGCTAGTTTACAAGCATTACATGATTTAAATAAAATTAAAGGGTATTCTTTAGTTGGTTGTGATTTTAATGGAGTTAATGCTTTTTTTGTTCGTAATGATTGTTACAGTGAGGAGTTATTTGAATCAGATACTAGTGCAGAATATCATTATGAAACATTTAAAAATTTAATTTCGTATTATTTTCATAAAAAATCTTTTAGTATGGGTGATGTGGATGAAGATATTGAAAATTTTTGATTTTGTAAGATTAAATATTGAATCTCCTTATTGAAGTATTTTTTCTTCTAAAATTCTTTTATATTTTATGGTTTTTAGTTGTATCCTGTTGTTTTGTGTATAATTATGTTTTTTCTTTTTATCTTAGATGGAGATGGTGTGCAACAATATTTATGTTTTGGAAAAATTGTTCTAAACACTTAATTTTATATTAATTTATATTCATTTTTTAACTTGATTTATTATTTTTTTTATTGTTTGTTCTTTTAGTTCTATATTATGTATTTTTTCTATGTGTTCTGTTGTGGTCTTGAATGTTTGTTGTGTTGTTTGGTCCTAGTAACTGGTATTGTCTGTATTTTAGTGTGTATTTATTATTTCTTTACTGTCATCTTGTTGGTTTAGTATATCTTTTTGGATAAGTATTTGTGCTATTCAATGGTGTAATAGTATATTCTATCTGTGTATTTTATAGGGTAGATTTGTTTGTTGGTAGTATTTTGTTTTCTGGACTATGTAATAGTAGTTTTCTTTGTTTTTTTATGTTTTGTCTGGAGAATCTATCTTTTTGTTTTGTTTTTCTTTGGTTGTTTGTTTTAGATAATCTTTTTGTTTGTTTGTTCTTTATTCGGTATTATTATGGAGTATTTTTTTGTAATGTTGTGAACTGTTTGGTTGGTGTATTATCTGTTATCTGGTAATATGTCTATGTTTTGTATTATTTGTTCTGATTCGTCATTTGTTATGTTTGTTGTGTTTTGTAAGTTTGTTTGTGTCATGTTTATCATTGGTATTAGTTGTTTTTGATTGTTTACGTATGTGGTTACGTTTCTGATAGTATTAGTCCGTGTTCTTCTTTACTATTATTCGTTGTATTTGGTTTGTATTATTCATTACATGTAGGAATTTATGTGCTTTATGATCAGTATAATTACGGTATTATTACTATTTTTATCTATTTTTTTGTATTTCTCTAGTTTTCATATTCGTTTGGATGTTGTTTCTGTATGTTCTATGACTTGTCTTATTATTTGTTTTTTACAGAACTTTAAATCATTTTCATCGATGAGTTCTTATATTTCTTCGTCTATTTCATAATTTTTTTATTTTTTGGTTTAACTTTATAATGTAAAGTTTCTTTTATCGTTTGTATTTTGAACTGTTTTTTTGTTTTTAAAGTTTTATTTTCTTCTATTAGTAATAACACCTTACGAATGATATGTAACATTTTAAGAACATTTTCATCGCATTAATTATTATATTTGTTAGCATTATTCTTGTTTTACTTCCTTAATATCAATACTGTTGAATCATTTAAATCTTCATTGTATCCCAATTGTCAAGAAATTTTTTTCTATAATCTAATGTGTTAGCGTTAAAAAGATGCGTTAGTTCTGAAAACATGGGTTTGAAAACAGTTAAAACTAAAAAAATAAGGTTCTCACGAATAATACGTTCTAACTCATGACTACTATTGATAGAATAAATAGTACCTAAGATTATGATATGAACCAGTATAGCAACAGCGTAAACCTTCTAACTGGAATATCTGTGTACTGAAAATCAATCTCATTAATATCTATATATTCACCACTTTTAAATAAAAAAAACAAACATGATTTTTAAGAATCAAAGTCTTATTATCCACAGGTAACAAAAAAGCCCGATAATAGTATTTTTCTCGTAAAACCATGAATTACAAAACATTTAAACTAATTCAAATATACTATATTTGCATAACTATATAATTGAATAAGAACTATTAATAATTAAAATATAATCAAATACTAAAAATATATAAATACTGGATAAAATTATGAAATTATAATAAATATATTTAAAGTAAGAAAAATTCGTTATATCTATTTGTCGATACAGTTAAGTAATTTAAAATTTATCACAACACATCTTGACAATACTTAATATATTTTTAGTTAAATTGATTATTATTAAACTACAAATATTAGTGTAATAATAAAGCATTTTTTTAGGATTAATTATTATGAGTGTTACAACGAGAGTAGTTAAGAATTCTAGTTTGTTAATGGTGACTAGTGTAGTTACTAATTTAATGATGTTTCTTTTAACATTGTTCACTGCCCGGTATTTGGGAACTTATAATTTTGGTCTTATTTCCAGTGCTTTGAGTGTAATTGGAATTTTTGGCGTTTTCTGTGATCTTGGACTTGGTATGTATGCTATTCAGAAGGTTTCACGTGATCATGATCTTACTGCTCGTTATTTTGGAACAGCATTTGTTTTACGATTAATTTTAACCATTTTAACCTTCGTGATCTATGTTTTGTTCACGACTGTCAGTGGTTTTAGTGGTGAATCCTTCTGGGTAATGGTTGTTGTTGGAGGTTATATGTTTTTTAATTCTCTGACTACTTTTTATTATTCTATGTATCAGAGTAATGAACAGATGCATTTTCAGACTATTGTGAATGCGGTTTATAGTGTTGGTGTTTTCATAGTAGCATTAGTCTTCATTTACTTGGGAGGTAATGTTGTTTGGATTGCAGCTGCTTATCCTATTAGTATGTTCTTTGCATTTGTGGTTGGTCATATTATTAAAGTCAGGTATTATCCGAGGTTTACTTTTGATTTCAGTAAGTCTTTTATTGGGGAGTTGATTGTTAATGGTATTCCTTTTGGTATTACGGGAGTTTTTACTTCTATTTACTTTTGGATTGCATCTGTAATGTTGACTTTTATGTCGGGTAATGTTGCTGTGGGTTTGTTCAGTTCTTCTCAGAAGTTGTTACTTGTACTTTCTTCATTGTTTATGCTGATTTCTAATGCGGTTTTTCCTGTGATGAGTCAGTTGTATGTGACGGATACTGTTAAGCTTAATGCTTTGTATCAGAAGATGTTGAAGTATTTGTTGATGTTAAGTGTTCCTATTGCTGTTGGCAGTGCCATTTATTCGGCTGATATTATTCGCATCATATTTGGTGAGGCTTTCATGGATGCTTCCACTGGTTTAAGTGTACTTATCTGGGCGGTTATTTTCATGTTCCTTAGTGGTACTACTTCAACGCTTCTGGGTGCTATTAATAAGCAGTTTTTGGTGACTAAGGTTACTATGGGTGGTGCTATTGTTAGTGTTGTTGCTAATATGGTGTTGATTCCATTGTTTTCCTTTGTTGGTGCTAGTATTACTGCTGTGTTAACTGAGTTTGTTGTTTTGGTGTTGATGCTTTATGCATTGAGACGTACGGAGTTTGGATTAAATGTTAGAAAAGCGGTTGTACCATTTTTGCAGGTGTTAATTGCTAATATATTTATGGCATTAGCGTTAGTGTATCTGCATTTACCATTTATTCTGGGGGTTGTTGTTGCGGTTGTGGTTTATGTAATTGCATTGTTTGTGACTGGTGCTTTTAATAAGGAAGATCGTGATATATTATTTGGTTTGGTTGAACAGGTAAGAGATAGGGGATGATTTTTTCTATGAATATTGTTGTTGTTACTGAGTATTTTCCATCCGGGGATTGTCTTGATATTAAGGGTGGTGTGGAAGTTTGTTGTTTTAATGAATCTTTGGAGTTGTCTAAGTATCATAATGTGACAGTTCTCACTTCCCGTGAATCTGATGTTGAAGAGTTCACTATTCATGGTGTGCGAGTAATATGTTGTGGTGAAAATCATGGCTATGTGCAGAAGGGGTCTTTCACTAGTCGTTTAAAGTTTATGAGGGATGCACTGGGCAAGCATAATATACTTAATGATGTGGACCTTGTTATTGGATATAATTTTATCACATACCCTGTAGCTTACAAGCTTGCAAAGAAATTAAATGCAAAGGTAGCTTTAAGGTATCATGATGTGTGGATAGGTGAATGGATAAAAAATATGGGAATATCAGGACTTTTTGGTGAAGTTTTAGAACGTTATGTTCTAAGAAAGGACATTGATTTATTCGTTGCAGTATCTGATTTTACCCGGAATAATCTTAACAGGTATGTTCCGGTGGATAAAACAGTGACGGTTCATAATATTGTGGATTTTCCAAGTGTTGAATCAGATGTATATGAAAAACCTACTATTTCCTGTGTAGCCCGTTTGGTGGAATATAAGCGTGTGAATGATCTTATAAAGGCAATGAATATTATTAAAGATATAATACCTGAGGTTCAGTGTAAGATTATCGGAACAGGTCCTGAGGAAGAAAATCTTAAAAACTTAACAAGAGACTTAAGGTTAGAAGACAATATTGAATTCATGGGTTTTGTTGAGGACCATGATGATGTGATGCGCGTGGTAAACTCATCACATGTTTTCTGTCTTCCAAGTATAGTGGAAGGTTTTGGTATAGTTATAATAGAGGCACAGTCTTTGGAGACTCCATTTGTTGCTGCTCGTATTCCTCCAGTTGTTGAGTCTAGTGGAGAAATGGGTGGTCTTTTCTTTGAACCAAAAAATTATCAGGAATTGGCTTCTCAGATATTGAAATTGTTGAAGGATAAAGAACTCTATGAGAAGTTACAAGTTGAAGGTCTTGAAAATAAGGATAATTATACAAAAGAGGTTATTGGGGGTAAGTTGAATAAGGCTTACTCTAACCTATTCTAGTTTTGAAAATTAATTTCTTGTTCTTCTATTAGGGGGTAGACTGCTAATTCATTGCTTTCCAAGTCGTAGTTATGCATTTTTACCGCATTTATGCTGCTGTTGTCATATGTTTTGTAGTAGTATATTCCTTTATCCGTGTTTACACAGGATGAGTATATGGTGTACTCATATTTTCCGGGTGCTACTTCACAGCATCCTTTTTGTTGATATACTGATTCGAGTATGTGGAAGAATTGATTCACACTTTTAATTTCATCATCATTTTCAAGCACATTTTCATGTGTGAATGCTACTTTTACGAAGCGTGACATACTTGATAAGTCTCCAGGTAATCCTATTGCTCCCATTCCTCTGCTGTATGTGTCTAATTCTATTTTTTCTGAGAATGTATTGTCCGGTGTTTTTCTTGATAGGTGTCTGTAATTGTTTAGGTTAAATAGTTGTTTGTCGAATGATGGGCTGTTGGTCATTACTCCTATGGGGTTGTCGTATATTTTCATTCCATCTTCCATGCATTCTATTACTATTGATTCGTTTTTGTCGGATATCATCCAGTGTAGTGGGGATAATGGTAGTTGTTCACTGAAGTTTATGTTTACCAAGTTAATATTTTCTATTAGCTTTTTTGCTTCTTTGATATTTTCTGCTTGTCCCAGTATCCATGGTATGAATTCGAATGGTGTGATATTATCATTTTCTTTATTTATTTCATAGTATTTTGCTTCAGGAAAGTTAAGTCCTGCCATGCTTAGTCCTTTTTCATTTGTTGCATCGTAGTATAATGGATAATTTTCTACTACGAATGCCATTCCTATTATTGCATAGTGGGTGTCGATATTTTCTTCTTTTCTGAATGGTAATGTGTAGTTTCTTGGTGTTATTACTATTGTTTCATTGTATGAAAATTCCAGGTCTAGGTTTCTGCCAAAGTAATGGCTTTTTGAGTTAAAGCTTGCGGCGGTACACATATTATCATCATTTTCAGTTCATTTCTTTTTCAACTGTATTCAATGCTTCTTCTATGATTTTCCACATGTCGTAGTATTTGTATGTTCCTAGTCTTCCTCCGAATATCACGTTTTCTTCTTTTTTTGCTTTTTCTTCGTATTTCTGGTATATCGTGTTGTTTTCAGTATTGTTTACTGGGTAGTATGCTTCGTCTCCTGGTTTCCATGTTGCCGGGTATTCCTTGGTTATTATGGTTTTTGGTGAGTTGCTTTCTTCGAAGTGTTTGTGTTCTATGATACGTGTGTATGGTATTTCTCGTTCTGTGTAGTTGATTACAGCGTTTCCCTGGTAGTTTTCGGTGTCTAGTGTTTCTGTTTCGAATCGTAGTCCTCTGTATTCTAGTCGGCCATATTCGTAGTCGTAGTATTGGTCTATCATTCCTGTGAATACTATTTTGTCCGCTATGTTTTCCCATTTTTCTCGTTCGTCGAAGAAGTCTGTTTCTAGTTCTACTTCTATGTTTTCTAGCATTTTTTCTATGATTGTTGTGTATCCGTCTAGTGGTATTCCTTGGTATCTGTCGTTAAAGTAGTTGTTGTTGAATGTGAGGCGTACTGGTAGTCGTTTTATTATGAATGCTGGTAGTTCGGTGCAGTCTTTTCCCCATTGTTTCTCGGTGTATCCCTTAATTAACTTAGTATAAATATCTGGCCCGACTAGGCTGATTGCTTGTTCTTCAAGGTTTTGTGGCTCAGTTATTTCTGCTTCCCTCTTTTGTTCCTCTATTTTTGCCATTGCTTCTTCTGGTGTTTTTGTACCCCACATTTGATAGAATGTGTTCATGTTGAATGGTAAGTTGTACATTTTGTCCTTGTATACTGCGACTGGTGAGTTTATGAAGTTGTTAAATTCCGTGAATTGGTTTATGTATTCCCATACTCTTTTATCACTTGTGTGGAAGATGTGTGCTCCGTATTTGTGTACGTTTATGTTTTCATGTTTCTGGGTGTATATGTTTCCTCCGATGTGGTCCCGTTTTTCTATTACTTTGCATTTTTTTCCTGCTTTTGTCATTTCGTAGGCGAATATTGAACCGAAGAGTCCTGATCCTACTATTAGGTAATCGTATTTCATATTTTAATCCTTAATATTTTATTATATTATTATTTCTGTTTTTTTATTGTAATAAAATTTAATAATTATTTTTTAGAAAAATAATATTATTAATTAATAGCGAAGGAAGATTTTTTTTATGGCAGATTTTAAGTTTATTAAGACAAGTATTGATGGCGTGGTCATCGTGGAACCACAAGTATTCGGTGATAACAGGGGCTACTTTATGGAAACATATCATGAAAAAATATTCAAAGAAAATGGTATCACCGCCGATTTTGTTCAGGATAACCAGTCCAAGTCCAAAAAAGGTGTACTGCGTGGTCTTCACTTCCAGTACAAGTATCCTCAGGGCAAACTTGTAAGAGTTATCAGCGGTGAAGTCTTTGATGTTGCAGTGGATATGAGACATGATTCACCCACCTATGGCAAATGGGAGGGAGTAATACTCTCAGAAGAGAACAAGAAACAGTTCTATATTCCACCAGGTTTTGCTCATGGATTCGTGGTTTTAAGTGATACTGCCGAGTTTACTTATAAGTGCACGGACTTTTATCATCCTGAGGATGAGGGCGGTATCAAATGGGATGATCCGGAGATTGGCATTGAATGGCCAATAGGGGACATTGATGAACTCATATTATCTGATAAGGATAAACTCTGGAAAACATTAAGTGAAACAGAAACCAACTTCTAATAATATGTTTTACCCAGTAATCTCCCTTTTAAACATACACTTTTTTTTGATAAAGTATTTTATTTATAAAAATTCATAAATATATAATTAACATAATATAGGGGTATGTATTTTATGAAATATGATAAAATATTGCTGCTTCTTCTAGCAACATTTTTACTCTTAAACATTGTCTGTGCCGTAAATAGTACAGAAGATGATATTGAACAGGGTCATGTTATAAGTAAACAAGATCTAACCAGGAACAATGCAAAAGAAGTATCACAAAATTATGATGTTGACAGTTACGAATCGCTAAAAAAAGCATTAACCACACAAGATTATGATACAGTAACAGTTAACATCAGAAAAAACATTAAATTAGAAGAAAACACGCTATTAAACAAGAAAATTACAAGTTTAAACATTAATGGTAACAACAATAGCATTGATGGAGATAACAAATATCAGCTCATCAGAATCTACGAGGATAGCAACGTCAACATTGATGGACTTAAAATAGTTAACTGTAAGGATAATGCAATATATAACAGGGGAACACTCACAATAACAGACACCACATTCACAAACAATAAAGCAAAACAGGACGGAGGAGCAATAAAAAACTACATGGGACGAATAACAATAGCATACACACAGTTTAATAAAAACACTGCAGGAAATAAGGGTGGAGCATTATTAAACTATAAGGGAACAATAGAAATAAGTAACTCCACATTCACAGGTAACACTGCAGTAAACAGTGGAGCAGTACATAACTCTGATGGAAAAATCACAATATCAAACACAACATTCAAAGGTAACAGTGCAACAAAAGATGGGGGAAGCACATATAACTACCAGGGAACACTCCACATCAAAAATAGCGAATTCAAGGACAACAATGCATATTACGCTGGTGCAATATATAATCACATGGGAGAACTGGGAGTAAACAGTACCCTGTTCACAAATAATACTTCTCAGAATGATACGGGGGCAATTGAAAACTACCAGGCAACAACCATAATAACCGGGTCCACATTCACGGCTAATCGTGCAGGCAACTACGGGGGAGCACTATACAATTATGATGGAAACATGACAGTATCACACTCAAAATTCACGAGTAACCATGCATATAATGATGCAGGTGCACTGGAAAACTATCAGGGCAAATTAACAGTTAAAAACTCCAAATTCACAAGTAACAAAGCACTACTAAATGGTGGTTCAATAAGAAACTATGATGGAACATTAACACTAACACAATCCATATTCAACAAAAACAAAGCCGGAAATGGCGGAGCAATATATAATACGCTCGGTAAAATGACAATAAAAACATCAAACTTCACCAAAAACAATGCAGATAATACCGGGGCAATCTATTCATCATATAACACCCTAACAATCACAGGCTCCAATTTCAGTTCAAACACTGCAAAACAAACAGCAGGAATCCGAAATTATGATGGAACACTAAAAATCACCAGCACAAACTTCAAAGAAAACAAAGCACAAAAGGATGGAGGCGCACTATACATTTATAATAGTCGCTCCGAAATAAAAAAGTCAGTATTCGAAAAAAACAATGCAGACATAGCTGGAGCAATACATAATTCACAAAGCAAACTAGAAATTACAAATTCCACATTCAAAGACAATACGGGAGAATATACTGGAGCAGTATATAACAATAAGGGAACACTAAAGGTAACAACTTCACATTTTGAAAACAACAAAGCAACCCGTGCTGCTGCAATATACTCTACTGGAAACAATAATATCATACAAAAGAACACCTTCACTAACAATACTTCAGAGAAGTATGCTGAGATTTTCACAGCAAAAGACTCAAAAAATAATAAAATAAGCGACAACATATATTCCAAAAACATAAAGTTATCAACAAAGATAACACTCTACAAGTTATCACAAAAAACCTATAACGATCAAGTAACAATCACGGGAAAACTAACAGATAAACGAGGAGAAATACTAGAAAATGCATTGATAAAAATAAAAATCAATACCAAAACAGTAACAGTTAAAACAAACAAACAAGGAACATACACATACAAAACAAAAGCAAACAAGATAGGAATAAACAACATAACAATCACCTACCCAGGAAACCAAAGCTACAAAAAAAGCACCATCAAACAAACATACAAAACAATCCCAAGACCAACAAAGCTAACAATAAACAAAATAAACACCACTAAAAAAGGAAAACAAGTTACAATCACAGGAAAACTAACAGACAACAAAAACAAAATAATAAAAAACGCAAAACTAAAAATAAAAATTAACACAAAAACAGTAACAGTGAAAACATACAACCAAGGACTATACAAATACACATTCAAAACAATAAAACAAGGAAAAAATCCCATCACAGTAACATATATCTCAAA
>JAFRKG010000080.1 GCA_017431845.1 Methanosphaera sp.
ACCCATTTTTTGCAATGAAATCCATGTTAGGAGTGTTTGCTTCGACTACTGGCGTTTTTCCGTTAAGTTGTTCTAGTGGCTCATCAGCCATACCATCTGCTATTACGATAACATATTTCATTTTAATCACTGTTTATAAAAAAAATTTTGGTTATTAATTATAATGTTGTACTATTAACTTATTAACTATTTTTATTACTTCATGTGTACGTGTCCACAGGTACATCGTTCAATACTATAAGGATCTCCTGAAATATCCCAATCTATCAAATCATAGTTTGCATAAACTTCCTTAAGAACATCTCTTATTTCCATAACTGCAAAACCTAATAAATTTTTACCTATGTAATTTCCTTCGTCATCTTCTTGAACTCCTAATTCCAGGTTATCACTTTTGAAGATAATATCTTGACCGTCTGTTCTTATTACTTGTTTAGTGAATGTGATATCTGTAGCAAGTTTATAATATAATGCGTTAATTATAACTGTATATTTTAATTCTTCCCATAAATCTGGGGATTTGCTTTGTAATTCTTTTTCTAATAGTTCTACTATTTCATTAGCAGAATCGTATGTTTTTGTTCCAACATGTATGTGTGCTGATTGATCAAAAAATAATGTGTCAAACATAAAGATTACATTCTTCTTTTCTGCAGTAATCTTGTCATATTTTGGTTTTGCATCCTTCTGCCATAAATTTATGATTAAAGCTTTTTCTGGTGATTGAAGATATTCTTTTACTTCATCACTTACTGATTCACTAGGTACTGCACTTTCTTTAAATGATGGAGCTTTAGGAAATATTTTAAGATATTCTTCTTTATCGTTTATTGTCTCATTATATTTTATTAAATATTCTGCACCGCTTCCTGTTTTCCAGAATGATGATTTTTCGGGATATGTTGGATATTTTATCCATGGAGGTGCTAAGTATTTTTCATTTGTCATTGTAATCACTAAATTATTTAATTATAAAAAGAGGTGAGGAATAAATAGTAATGCTTAATTAGCATTAGATTTTCCTATACTGATTATGTCACTAAGTATTGCTGATGCTGTTTCTATTGATCCAGCTCCTACACCTACTACTGTCACATCATCTGATAAGTCTGTTTTGAAATTAATTACATTTAATGTGCCATTTACTGCAAATGGTGAGCCTTGTTTTACTAGCATTGGTCCAACTGTAAGTTTCCCATCTTTAGCTTCTGCTACTAATTTTATTAAGTAACCATCTTTAAGTGCTAGTTTAACAGCGTTTGATGTTATGTCAGATATTCCATGTAATGCTACATCTTTAAGGGTTACATCCCATCCCATCAGTGAGTTTGCTATTATTACTATTTTACATGCAGCGTCTAATCCTTCTACATCTTGGTAAGGATTTGTTTCTGCAATTCCTAATTCTTGAGCTTCTTTTAATGTTGGTTCATAATCTGTTCCTTCATTAGCCATTCGTGATAGGATATAATTGGTTGTTCCATTTAGTATTCCTTGTACTGATTGTATTTGATTTCCTGCTAATGATTGGCGTGCAGTATTAATTACGGGCATTGCTCCCCCAACTGATGCTTCAAATCTGAATTTTACTCCATTTTCTTGTGCTGCATCTATTAGTGTTTTGAAGTTTAGTGCTAATGGTCCTTTATTTGATGTTACTACATCTTTTTTGTCATTGAATGCTTTTAGAATGTTTGATTGTGTTGGTTCACCATCATCTATGTTTGTTGGTGTTGCTTCTACCAGACAGTCATATTCTGCTAAGTCCATTACTTCTAGTCCATCCACATCACTTACCCCATATTCTGGGTAATCTTTTATTTTTCCAGTTTCGTTTTTGGTATCTAATGCTAATTGTAGGTCTAATCCTTCAGCATTTATTGCAGCACCAGATCTGTCTGCTATTGCTGTGATTTCTATATCTAATCCGTATTTGTCAATTAGTTCGTCATGTTTTTGTAGTATGACATTTGCTACTCCTTGACCTACTGCTCCGAAACCAAGAACGCATAATTTCATTTTATTTACAGCCATTGATTCTACCCCTTATGTTATATTTCCTTTATTAAGACTAATCCATCATTATCTGCGATTTCTTGTACTGATTGTATTGCTTCTGTTCGGTTGTCTTCTTTTGTTTCAATGACCATTTTACATACTGATTCTTGTAGGTTGTTTCCTATGTTTAAGTCTACACTGTTTATTTTGATTATATCGATTTCATCAATTTTATGAACTGTTTGCATTAGGTCACTTGTTGGTATATTACCTAGTAAAAGGAATGTTTGTGTATCTTTTTGTAGTACTCCATCTACTTCTACTATGTCTACTCCTTCTTTTCTTATGAAATCTACTGCTTTTTCTAGTATTTCTTTTGATGCGTCTATTGTGAAGTGTACTGGTATTTTTCCGTCTGCTGTTCTGTTGTCGTGTTCGTGTATGATTGTTGATATGTTAGCTCCAAAGTTTGATAATGGTTGGAGTATGTTTACTAATTGTCCAGGGGTGTCTGGTATTTCTATTAATAATTTTAGTCTCATTTCGTCCATTTCCCTTTTTCTGCTACAACACTGCCGTTTTTATCGACACGTGCATTTCTTAATATTTTTTCTGGATTTTTCTTTTCCATTACATCTTCTCTTGTTCTGTTGAGGTTGTCTACGATGTATCTTGTTTCTTCTGAGTCTGGTATTTGGTCTAGTGCTTCAGAAAATTTATTTAATATGTTTTCTGCTTCTTTTTCTATTTCCATTTTATTTTGCTCCTAATTATTTTGTTATTATTTTATAAGATTAATCTTTTATTTTTTAAGGTTTTTTTATCCTAGTTATGTTATTTATTATGTTTATTTTATTTTAAAAATGTTTAGATTTATATGTGTGACTTTTTTTGTTAGTGATAGTTTTCGAGTATTTTTTGGTATTTTTCTTTTTTGATTATTGTCTTTGTGCTTATTTTCTCTATTCCTGTGCCGTATTGTGCTGCTTTTTTTGGTCTGTATGCTATGTATTCTGGTACTCCTAGTTCTTGTGCTATATCTCGTAGTATGTGTTTTCGTATGTTGTCTTCTTCTGAGTGTAGCATGTAGTTTATTGGGATTTTTATTGCTGTTTTTATTATTTGTTTGTCCATGTATGGTACTCTTAGTTCTATTGAATTGGCCATTGTGGCTTTATCGTCTCTTTCCAGGTTTACATGGTACATGTTGTTTAGGTCGTGTGTTAGTTCATCAAGTAGTTTGGTTTTGTTTTTGTATTTTCTTTTGTATCTGTTGTATCCTGTGAATAGTTCATCTGCACCTTGTCCTGATAGGATTACTTTATGACCATCTTTATTTGCAAGTTTGCTTGTAAGATTTATTGTCATTCCCACTCCTAATTTCATCAGGTTTGTATCTTCTATTATGTTTAGTGTAGGTATGAAATTATTTTCTATTATTTCTTCATTAATTATCCAAGTTTTTAGTGGTAACTGTATATCTTCAGATACTTTTTTAGCAAATTCTAGGTCTTGACTGTTTTCGGTACCTACCGTGTATAATGTTGTTTTTATACCAAACTTTTTAAGAAGTACTGCTATCAGTGTACTGTCAACTCCTGCAGAAAATAGTACTGCAACCTCATCCAACCTGTTTACACGTTTATGCACCGCATTTATAATATTGTTCTTCAATTCCTCTTTTAACAAAGAATATTCAGTATTATCTTCGAATCGTATGAACTCTTTTCTTATACTGATTATTTTATTATTGTATATTGCTTGAGTTGGTTTTAATGAGTTTATGTTTTCAATATTAATCTGTTTTAAAGCTTTGCTTTCCGATGCAAATGCAAAATAATCATCAGTACTACCATAATATACTGGTTTTACCCCTACTTCATCACGTAGGACCATGTAATCTTCACCATCAGTTATACAAAAAGCATAATCCCCATCAAGTTCTGAGATTACATTCAACACAGCTTCTTTTAAATTGTTATCATAATGTTTTTCGATTAGCTTTAAAATTATTTCACAATCAGATTTTGTTTGTAAAGATGTGATCTCATACTTTTTTATTAATGTTTCATAATTGTATATTTCAGCATTAGCAATTAATGTTAAATTATTACTTTGTAATGGCTGAAGTTCATTGTTTCCTATTATTGATAACAAGTTATTTGCTAACATGAAATTAGAGTCTTCGGTTTGATGAACATTTTCATTAAGGTATACTTTATTGTTAGAATATACTCCTGTAGCATCAGGACCTCTATGTTTTAGAACTTCAATCATGGTAAATAAGTGATTTTTTACATTAATTCCGTTTATGCCTATTATTGAACACATTAATTATTCCTCTAATTAAAAAAAAGTGTGAATTTAAAGTTTTATTGGGGGGAGTTTAAGAATTTTATTAGAATTTTACATAGTTTAGTAACAGTATCCATACTGTCATCCACATGAAGTAGTATGGTAATACTCCATTAGTAAACCATGATCCTAAACCAATTTTTTCTCTTCCATATTTCTTTTCTGCAAATTTTCCTAGTCCATACACAATTATTAATGAGATTAAAACTCCTATCATTTCATTTGTAACAGGAAGTAAACCTTTTACTGTGAACAGGAATGATATGATTCCTGCAATAATTCCTCCAATAATATGTGTATAGGACATTATACTAACTTCATCCATTATATCAACCGTTACTATATTTATTGTCCCTACTGTTTATATTATAATAGTATATGTATAATGATATTAATAAAAGTTTGTGATAATTGAATAAAAGAATTATCAAAAATAAGTTCTTAATAATAAATTAAAAAGAGAGATTAATTAAAAATAAGGACATATATCCTCATAATTAATTAAAATTTAACAATAAATTATAAATCTGATTAGTCTGTTGCTTTAACTACGTTAAATGTAGATTCAAGACTAGAAAGCTTATAATTAGTAGTAGCTTCGTAAAGTACGGCTATTTTATTAGTACCTACCTTTTTAGTAGTTGCTTTAGCTGTGAATATACCGTTACTGTTTGTTTTTACATTTTGAAGTTGACCACTAATTCTTACTCTTAAGTTAGCATTTTTAATTACAACACCAGAAACATCAGTTAATTTACCTGTTACTGTTACTTCATCTCCCACGGTTACATCTGCTATTTTATTGAGAGTAACTTTTGTTGCTTTTTTACCTACATAAAAAGTTGTTTTAACACTGGATGCTTTAGTATTGGTATTACCTGCAAAAGCTACTGTAACATTGTTTTTACCAACTTTATTAGCAGTTACTTTAGTTGTGTATACTCCTTTAGTATTAGTTTTTACAGTGACTGTTTGAGTGTTAAATTTAACTTTAACATTTGCATTTTTAATTACTGCACCTGAATTATCAACTAATTTACCAGTTATTGTGACTTTATCATTATATATTTTGTTAGCTACTTTGGTTACTGTGAGTTTACTAGTTTTTTTAGTTATAGTGAATGTTTTTTTAGCAGAACTTGCTGTGTATTTGTTATTTGCTGCAAATGTTGCTGTTACTGTGTTAGATCCTACTTTTGTAGTTTTGTATTTGTATGTGAATACTCCATCCTTGTTGGTTTTTATTGTTGTTTTTTTACCATTTACATTAAATGCTAAGTTTCCACTTGTAACTCCTATTCCTCTATTATCTTTAACAGTAGCTTCTATGTTAACAGTGTCACCAACTACTCCTGTTACTTTGTTTAATGTTATTTTTGTTGATTTTTTAGGAGCGGTTTTTACTGAACTTGATCCATAGATTTCTCTTTTGTTTTCTTTTCCAATGTTTTTAATTCCACTGAAATCATTTCCACCCTGAACTAATGTTCCAGATGGATCGTTATACATTGCTCCACCTCTTATTTCATTTGAAGCAGTGTTTGTTGTTTTGAAAGTGTTTGTGAAAACTGATAATTTTCCACCATTGTTATATAATGATCCACCATGAACTTTATATCCATTGTTGGTGTTGCTTATAGTGTTATATGCTACTGTTAATGTTGAATGTCTGTTGAATAATATTCCACCATTTAAACTGTCAGTTCTTTCTGTTGAAGATATTTTTAAGCCTGTGATTTTGTTATCTTCAAAGGATGATGTTCCTATTTCGTTGTATAATAGTCCACCTTTAACACTTTTTGCAGATATTTTAATGTTATTGAATTCATTGTTGATTATGTTAATGTTTGCTTCATAGTTATCAATTACTGCTCCTCTTATTGTATCTTTTGGAGCATTTAATACTATGTTTTTAACAGTGTTACCTGTTACATCTGAAACAGATTTAAATGAATGGAGTGGTCTGCCTATGTTGCTATCAAATACATTGTTGCTTATTTTTACATTTTTTAGATGTAAATAGTAAACTACTGCTGTTCTGTCATTATTATTTTTAACACTTGCCTTGTTTTTAGTGAATACAGAGTTTTCTAGTTTAAATGTTCCTCCGTTCTCACCAGTACTCCATATAGCTCCACCATGACCTGATGTACATCCTATAAATTTACAGTTTTGTATAGTTGATGATCCTGAGTCTGTTATAGCTCCACCTTTACCTGTTGAAACAGCATTGATGAAGGTACAGTTATCAGCTACTAACATTCCTTTAGCGTTTATATCAATAGCTCCAGATCGTTCTCCGCCTTTAGTATTTTTAATTGTTAAATCATGAACTGTAACTTTAACATTTTTAAATATTTTTAAGAATTGTTTTGAGTTTGAACCATCTATTACTGCTCCATTACCGAAAATTTCAACCTTTTTAAGTGTTGGACTATCCCAAAGATTAATAGTTTTTGTTGCTTTGTATGTTCCTTTTTTAAGATAAACTGTTTTTTCGGTAGTTTTTTCCGTTAATTCATCAGCTAATTGATTATATGATGTTACTTCATCATATCCAGTTTTAACTGCTTTGTCTTTAGTATTTGTTTTTGTTATAACTTTATTAACTTCAGAAGGTTGTGCTGTTACTGTTTCATCAGAAACAGTTGAATCTGATGTTTCATTGGCAGCATATGCACAGGATATACCGAAGATTAATAAAACAAATAACACTACAAAATATTTAATGTTATTCTTCATCAAATCATCCCAATAATATTAATTTTTTATATCCTTATTGGATGATTCAATGTTTGTTTATAATCATTAATAATATTAATGTAAAAAAAAGTATTTTATATCTATTCAATGTTTTTGTTTTTTAATGTTATACCTTAAAACAAGATAGAATATGATTAAATATATTTATTTTAGTTAATGATTATTACTTTAATAAAAAAATGAAAATTAAATTAATAAAAAGTCTCAGAATATTCCTAAAAAATTAAAAAGAATTAGTAATTATGTAATATACTAATTCTAATAGGTAATCTACCTTCAAAATATTATAGATACATAGAAACGGTATTCTTATATAAGTTAATTAAAGTCTAAAAAATTTTTATATAACTCCATATACTCATCTGCCATTTGTTTAGTAGATTTAAAGTTGATTTTGGTTATTTGATTGATAATCTCATCATATTGAGAATCATTTTCTGAAATTTCAATTATTTTATCATATGCTTTTTTAGGATTATTTTCTATAAAGTATCCTCCACCATGTCTTTTTACACGTTCACCAAGCGCTCCCATATCCAGGGTGATTACTGGTATTCCACATCCCCAACTTTCGGTTAATGTATGACAGTATGTTTCAGGCCATATAGAGAATAATCCTATGAAGTGTGGTTTAATTTTTTCTACTTCTTTACAAAATTCACTGCGTTTATAGTAACCATGATGTATTCCAATATCTTCAAGATGGAATTTTGAATGAATATTTCCCATATAATGGAATTCTAACCTATTTTCTGTATCATACTCTTTTATTGCTTTGATTAGCCAACCACCTTTATTTACATTAATATGTCCAGGGAATAATATCCTTATTGGTTGATCTTTGAATGTTGGAAGCTTCTGGTTTATTTTATCCGGTGTGGAAATATCTCTTCCATGTTCAATTATCATAAATGTTTTTTCAGATAGTTTTGGATAAAATTCTGTGTAAATATCATACGCTGATTGTGATGTTGTTACGAATGCATCACAATTGTCAAGCATTTGTGAAACTTCTTTTCTCCATTGTGTGATGTATGTTTTTAATAGTGGTGCATTTAATACTCCAGTAATATCACATTGGCCCTGATTATTTTTGATTGGACTACAATGCCCTCCACAATATTTTTCGGTATCATCTATTAAATTGTGTGATGGACAGACGTAGTAAAAGTCGTGGAATGATAATATTACTGGTATTCCGATCTGTTTTGCTATGTATGGCATGTCAAATGAATGTCTGATTAAATGTCTAATATGAACTAAGTCTATCTTTAATGAACATAGTATGTTGAAGTAAATTCTTCTAAATTCATTATTGAATACGTCTTTTATGGAGTATTCATTTTTTATAGTCCATGTGGATAATAATGTTAAATGTTGTAAAAATTCATCATCATCCTCTTCACTACTTTGTGAATCATTTACTGACTTTGTGTATTTATATAATTTTATTTCTTCTTTTCCTGCGGTTAATATGTATGATTCTATGTTATCTGGTAAATTTCCCATTAGTTCTATGCTTGTATGTAATGTTCCACCTGTTCCTTCATGAATTATGTATAGTATTCTTTGGACATTGAATTTATAGTTATTCTCAGATTCTAGCATTACTGCTATTCTTTTTCTTATATCTCTTAAATTGTATGATCGTAGCATATCTAATAGTTTTAAACTGTAATCAGGATATTTTTCTTCCAACAATTGACGATTTTTCAGGTATAATTCGTCTTTTAATGATGCGAAGGATACGTTATGTTTATGATAGATGTATGTTGAAGGGTCTATAACGTTTAACCATCCTTTTTCAAGCAGTCTCATACAGAAATCATTTTCTTCACAGTATCCTTTACCAAATATTTGGTCAAAGAAGCCTACGGAGTAGATTGCTTCTCGTTTGATATACATGCAGAAGCCGTTTCCTGTCGGAACATATAATTTGATGTTTTTTGATATTTTTTCGATAAGGTTACTTGTTCCTGTAACTCCTAATTCTGGTTGTAATTCATTGTCCTCATCTACTATTGGAACTGAAAATGCTCCGGCATTGTTTGATAGTGGGGTTACTGTGGCTATGTTTTCTTTGGAATATGCTGCTATTTTTAGTTTTTGCAACCATTTTGGTGTGACTTCCGTGTCACTGTTGAGTATTATTACATCGTCACTTGTTTTTTCAAAGCCTAGATTAATATTTCTTACAAATCCCTGGTTTTGTTCATTATTTATTACTGTTATATTTGGATAATCTTGGTATTTAGATAATAATTCTTCTATCCGTTTGTCGGTACTGCAGTCATTGATTAATAGTAATTTGTATGGTGTTGTAGTGTATTTTAGTACGCTTTCTATGCATGCTTTTGTTTCTTCATAAGCGTTGTATATTGGTATTATGATTGATGTTTTCTGATTAAATGATTCTAATATTCTGTTAATACTTTCTTCATCATATTTTAAGTTGATATTATTGTCTCCGACGTGTAATAATCTTTGGAAGTACTGGTTTTTGAAATAGAATATTGGACTTTCATCGTATTCGAAGTTGTTTTTCCAGCATACATAGTTAAAACTTAATTGGTCTCGTCTACTATAATCTTGTACTTCTCGGTACCATTCGTTCATTAATGCTTTTACTTCTTGATTATTATGATTTCTGAAGATTATTCCACTTGCTATTAATCCGTTGTGTCTTGGATAATTGTCTTCTGCATATCTTGCTATTTGTTTGTGTATTAGTTCTGGTGTGTCTTTTTCTAGTCGTATGCATTCTTCTGCTTCATCGTATATGTCATCCCGGATATCGTGTTTTATTACTAATAGTTTATTGTTTGATGAATATTTGTGAATGTATTCTTCAATATCTCCTATTATGTCAAAGTTTGCATCTATCCATAATGAATAATCGTATTCTTTTAGGTATTTATGTGGTAATATCTTATATTTTCTGGCTTTTCGTATCTTGTCTATGTGTTCTTCTTCCATGTACTTGATTGTCCAGAAATCTGATTTTAGGTTTGGATTGTCTGTGAAACAGATGTAATCGAATTTAGGGTTTATGACTAGTGGAGTAACTAATTCATCATAGTTTCCGGTTAATGCTGTGTAAACTACTAATTTTGAATTGTTAAAGTCAATTTCATGTGTTTTCTTGTTTATTAATTCCTTGAGTGATTCATGTGGATTTAATAGGTTGTGTACTGTTTCATGTATGTTTTCCTTGTTGCATGTTGCCTCATATAATGCTTGAATTTCAAATCGTGATAATAATCGTATGAATAATGATAAATCCTGATTATTTGGATTATAGTATGAGTATAGGTATTTTACATAGACCAGGTCAATTTTTAAATTTAGTAGGATATTTGTATATAATGAGACATATGTGTTCTGATCCCATTTTGATGTTATATCCCATTTTTCGTATAATACGAATCTACCTTCCCTTATAACTCCTAATTTGATCTGTTTACTGTGTAGTGTTAGGATATATGTATCGTAATAATCTGCAATTTTATGATAATCTTCATCAAGGATTGGTGTATTCTTTTCTATTCCAGTTACGTATAATATTCTTTCAGGATTTTTAATATCATCATGATGTAATCGTATTCTTTCTAGTGAGTCTTGTAATGATTTTGATTGTACGAATTCATTCCAATCATCGTATAAACTAGGATATCTTTTTTCTAGTATTTTCTTGTTTCTTGCTTTTAAATTATTAGTGTTTTCTTTTTTAAATGAGGCATGTCTTCTATGATATATGAATACTGAATCATTTCTTATATTTAACCATCCATTATTTAATGCTCTGTAAGTGAAATCTGTTTCTTCACCATAACCTTTTCCGAAGGTTTCATCAAAAAGACCTACTTCTTCTATACAGGCTCGTTTGATGAACATGCAAAAACCGTTACCTGTGGGTGCTTCAATATTTAGGTTATATGATAACTTATCTAATCGGTAAGCATTTTTGTTTATTTCATCGAAGTTTTTATTATCAAATTCTTGTATGGAAATATCTGATGCATTGGAAAATGGTGTTACGGTACCTATCTCGTTACTTGAGTATGCACAGTATACTAGATGACTTAGCCAGTGTGGTGTGACTATTGTATCGCTATTTAATAGTACTACATCGTTTTTGGTAGAGTTCATTCCCATGTTTACATTTCGGATAAATCCTTGATTTTCTTTATTTCTCATTATCCTGATTTGTGGAACGTATCTTAATGAGTCTAGTAATTCATCTATTCTTTTATCGGTACTGCAATCATTTATTAAGATTAACTCATAGTTTATATGTGTATTTCGTAGCACACTTGTAATACATTCTTTTGTTTCTTCGTAAGCATTATATATTGGTATTATGATGGATACTTTGTTTTTTAATGCTTTTAGCATGTTAGATGTTGAATGTATCTTGTATCTTTTATCGAATTTTTTTAAGTGATTACTTAATACCATGTAACTATCCCTAGTTTGTCTTTTTCCGTGAATAATATAATGGTATAATGGATCCAATCCTGCATCTTTGACATCCTGGTTCCATTCCAAGTATTTTAATGATGAAAAATATGGATTTGGATTTAAACCATCTTTAACTCCTATGGTAAGATAATGCATTACTGGATCGTCTATTTCTTCGGGATCATATTTGCTCTTTTTTTCGAACTCATCTGATTCGTTTCTCATTAATTTTTCGTCTTCTTCAGTGATTAAATAGTCATCTAAATGTGTTAAATAGAATTCTTCATCAAATAATTCAGAATCGGATAGAGTATCATATGCATTTAACAGATTCATTATGTAATGAATTAATGGGTTTTTATCCCCAATACCCGGATATTCTTCAAGATATTCGCTTGTATTGAATTTCTCGGAAGGATCATACCCTTCTTCATATCCTATGTTCAGGTAATGTTCTAATGCATCATTTACGTCTCTTGTATCCTGAAGATTTGATAAGTAATATTTTTCATCAAAAGATTTTTCTTTAATTACAAAGTTCCTGAATTTTTTATATTGCTTTAAACTTAAATCATGATTTACTTTCCTATTAGAATCATATGCATACATTGTATAGTGTACTAATGGATTTTTATTTAAATATTTGACATCAGGATTGTTTTTTATGTAATTGTTTGTGTTGAATAAGATTGATGGATTTAATCCTTTTTTGCTTCCAATTTCCACATAATGGTCTAATGGATTTCTAATATTCTTTTCATTACATTGACTGAGATAGTATTCTTCATCAAATAATTCTTCTTCAACAACTTTTTTTCTAAATTCTTTAAGTTCCGGTAATGTGATATTATATTTAGCTATCCTGTCCTCGTCCATACCGTATTGACAGAAATGTACTAACGGATTTCTTCCATCATTAGCAATATCAGTATATTGGCTTAGATAACCAGATGTGCTGAAGTTGACTGATGGATCAAGCCCTAATTTGTATCCTTCTGTTAAATAATGGTATAATGGATATTTTATTTCTTGATTTTTTAATTGATTTAAGTAGTATTCTTCATCAAATAATTCTTCTTCCATTATAACTTTTTGGAAGTTTTTGAATTCTTCATATGTTAATCCGAAATTAAAGATTCTTGATTGATTCATTCCATATTTCACATAATGGAGTAAGGGATTCATTCCTGATTCACGAATATCCTCATTAAATCGTAAATATTCTTTTGTATTGAACAATGGTGAAGGATTTTTATTTTTTTTCCAACCTACTGTTAAATAATGATCCAATGGATCAATTATAGTAGTGTTACATTGTTCTAAATAGTATTCTTCATCATAAAACCCTTCATTTATTATAAAATCTTTAAATTCATTAAATTTAGATAAACTTAAGTCACATTTAATTTTTCTATTCCCATTATATGCATGATTGGCATAATGAATCAAAGGATTTAATCCTAATTTAACTATATCACGACTGTTTTTTAAATAACAGTTAGTGTCAAATAATCCGGATGGATTTCTTCCCTCTTTAAATCCAATGGTTAAATAGTGAGATAAAAGATTATTTGTATTAATATCAGGATTAGTTATACGATAATACTCTTCATCAAATAAACCTAATTGTTTAACTTTTTTCTCAAATTCACAGAATTCTTTATAAGAGAAACCGTAATTTATTTTATGGTTCTTATCCCTATCATTTAACATAAAATAGATTAATGGATTATGGTTTCCTTTAATACTGTCACTATTATATTTTAAGAATTCATTTGTATCAAATATGTAAGAAGGATTTTTATTTTCTTTCCATCCACTTTCCAAGTAATGTGCTAATGGGTCCTGCGTATATTCATTTAATTGACTAGTATAATATTCTTCTTCAAAAAATCCTTCTTCGATAACTTCTTTTTCAAATTTTTTAAATTCTGGATAGGATATATCAAAATTGAATTTTCTATTACTTTCTAAAGAATAATTTATTAAATGGAATAATGGATTAATTCCTGATTCTTTAACATCCCTATTTTTTTGAAGATAATATTGTGTATTAAAACGATAGGATGGATTTTTGTTTTCTTTCCAGCCTATTGTTAAATAATGATCGAATGGATTGTTTATTTTTTCAGAAAATTGATTTAAATAGTATTCGTCTATAAATAATTTTTCTTTATATGCTGTTTCTTTAAATTTTTTATAATTTGACAAGCTTAGATTTATTTTTACTTTACGATTACTGTTAAATGAATATAGAACATAATGTATTAATGGATTAATATCCAATTTTTTTACATCAGGATTATTTTCCAGGTAAGTTGTTGTTTCAAAATATTCTGATGGATTTAATCCATTCTGATATCCTATGCTCAGATAATGATCCAGAGGGTCTGTTACCGGTGTTTCTTTTAGGTTTGATAGATAATATGAATCATTAAATAAGTATTCCCTGTAAACTTTTTTTCTAAAGTTTTTCCACTCCTGAATGGATAAATCATGTTTTACCTTACGTTCACTATTTAATGCATAAAGTACGTAATGAATTAATGGATTAATTTTCTTTTCTGATACATCATGATTATTTTTTAAATAATTATTTGTATCAAATAATATTGATGGATTTAAACCATTTTTACTTCCAATATATATGTAATGGTCCATTAGATCAGTTATTTTTTCATCTTTACATTGTTTTCGGTAGTATTCTTCATCAAAAAGTTTCTCTGCATAGACCAATTCAATGAATTTTTTATATTCAGATAAGCTTAGATCAAATTTAATTTTCTTGTCACTGCCTAATTCATATATCGCATAATGAGCTAATGGGTTCATATTTGTATTTTTAACATCAGGATTATGTTCTAAGTAATATTTTGTATCAAAAAAAGGTGAAGGATTTAATCCCATTTTATATCCTATGTTCAAATAATGTTCTAATGCATCATCTATATTTTCCTCTTTGATAAATGATAAATAATATTCTTCATCAAAAAGTTTGTTTCTGATAATTTTAGTTTTAATCGCATTTGCACTCATTGATTTAATCCCATAAGCCATTATAATTACCTTCTATTTTTTTAAACATTCCCTTTTATTCTTAGAACATATTTTATAATACATCTAATTATATATCTGATAATTAATTAATTTTTCTTGAATTAAAAATTTGAATAAATACCT
>JAFRKG010000081.1 GCA_017431845.1 Methanosphaera sp.
AAGAAAAAAAAATAATAATACAAATACAATAATCAAAAGAAAAACCTAATAAACATCTAATTACCTTAATAACAACCCACACTAAATATAATATATAATAAAAAATATCACCCCAAAAAAAAAAGAATAAATCAAAAAGAACCATACCCTCAACAATTCAATAACAAACCCCCTAAAAAAATAATAATATGGAGAAACAAAAAACATGAAAAAAAACAAAAATAATAAGCACAATAGGTCCAGCAAGTGACACAGTAGAAACCATGACACAAATGGCAAACAATGGAATGGACTGTGCCCGAATAAACCTCAGCCACGCAAAAAAAGAAGACATACTAAAAACAATCAACATAATACGAGAAGTACGAAAAAAATCAGGAAAACCATTAGCAATAATGTACGACACCAAAGGACCAGAATTCAGAACAACAACAATAGAAAACGGAAGCACAACCCTACAAAAAGATGACACAATAAAAATGAGCAAAAACTGCAAAAAAGGCAACAACAAAGAATTCGGAGTAAACCACAACGAAGCAATAGACTTCATAAAACTAGGAGACAAAGTACTCATAGACAATGCTTTACTCGAATTAGAAGTCATAGACAAAAAAGAAGATCACGTACTACTAAAAGCATTAGGAAACGGAAAAATACAAGACCATAAAACAATAAACGTCCCAAGCGTAGACCTAAACCTAGATTTCATGAGCGAAATAGATAGAGAAGACATAACATTCGCAGCAAAACACGCCTGCGACTACCTGGCATTATCATTCGTAAACACACGAGAAGACGTGATAGAAGCACGAAAAATAATAGAAAAAGCAGGAGGAGATGCCCTAATCATATCAAAAATAGAAAGCAGAAAAGGAATAGAAAACATAAACGAAATAATAGAAGAATCCGATGGAATCATGGTAGCCAGAGGAGACCTCGGAGTAGACGTACCAATGGAAGAACTACCAATACTACAGAAAAACATAATACATAAATGCCGAGAAAAAGGCAAATTTGCAATAGTAGCCACAGAAATGCTAGCATCAATGTATGAAAATCCAAGACCAACAAGAGCAGAAGTATCAGACATAGCAAACGCAATACTAGACGGAACAGACTGTGTGATGCTATCCGGAGAAACCACAATAGGAAAATATCCAATACAAGCAGTAAGCATAATGGCCAGAATATGCGAATACGTAGAATCCACGATAGACTACTCAAAACACGTAGCATACAAGGGAACAATAGGCACCAGTGACACAATAGCAAAACTAGTTGCAGAAGCAGTAGAATACTCCGATATTAAACTCATCGTCACAACCACAATGACAGGATTCACAGCACGTAAAATCAGTAATCTAAGACCAAACTCCACAATACTTGCATGCTGCCCATCAAATCATATTGCAGAAAAAGTTGTCTTAAACTTTGGAGTAAAACCAGTAACAACAGACATCTACGAAAATACTGATGAAATGGTAGAAAATTCCAAAAAAATAGCACAAAAAGAATTCAATCTGAATAAGGGCGATCTGATAATAGTTACTGGAGGATTCCCATTAAGAAAGGCAAAAACAACAAATTATATTAGAATAAT
Source organism: Methanosphaera sp. (assembly GCA_017431845.1). Classification (GTDB taxonomy): domain Archaea; phylum Methanobacteriota; class Methanobacteria; order Methanobacteriales; family Methanobacteriaceae; genus Methanosphaera. The sequence goes on from JAFRKG010000081.1 coordinate 1,601, forward strand.
AGAAATAGATTAATTTAATCAATAATATTTAATAATGGAGTGGAGTGGCATGAAGATTTTATATTTTTCATCAACTGGAAATAATATATACATTGGACAAGTTTTGGGTGGAGAATTACTTAGTATTCCACAATTAATCAAGAACGAACAATACCATATAAAGGATGATGTTGTTGGAATTATTTTCCCAAATTATTATATTACAGTACCGGATATAGTAGCCCAATACTTGGAAAAGGTAGAGATAGATGCAGATTACCTATTCACAATATGCTCCTATGGATCAGTAGAGGAAGGTGCTGTAAGAGCACTTATAAAGTGTAACAAGATATTAGAACAAAAATGCAGTGTAAACTATTCCAACACAGTACTGATGGTTGATAATTATCTGCCTGCTTTTGACATGAAGAAAGAAAAGGAAATTAAAAAGGATGAAGAAATAGATGCACAAATATTGACTATAAAAAATGATATCTTTAACAAAAAGCAGCACAAAATACCCTATGATATTGAAGAAGATGTGTTATTGCAGGACCAGCAACATAAGGAACGTTTCCAGAAGCTTATTAAACTTGAATTAACAGGCAATGAATGCATACAATGTGGCGTATGCGTTAAAGTATGTCCAAGGGCCAATATTAAACTGGAAGATAAACCGGTTATTGGTGATAACTGTGAGCAATGCTTGGGTTGTGTACATCACTGTGTTAATAAGGTTATAAAAACAAACATGGACAAGAGTAGTGAAAGATTCATTAATTCACATATTAAGTTGTCACAGATTATTGAAAGCAATAATCAATATTAGTTATTAAAAGATAATTATGAAGAAAATTACTTAAAATGTAATTTTTTCTTCATTATATTTTCCTTTTCTTAATTCTATTTTTATATTATTCTGGCTTTGTAGAAAACCTATATTTTTATTATATTTCGCAAAAAAATTTCTATTTTTAATCGATTATTTTCTAAAAATTCAAGTAATACTTTGATAAAAATAGATTATTACAGTTATTACAAGTGTAACTTAATTTTTACAGAAAAATAATTAACTAAAAAGTAAAACAAGATAAAATAAGTATTTATAATAGAAATAAAATAGATATAATTATGCAAACAGAAAATATCTATTCTATAAATAATTATTAGAATTCTAGACAACTTAAACTTTTCGATTTTGGACTTTCAAGACAGAAAACTCCTTCTTTACTACAATTATCAAAAAATTGAAAAAGTATATTTAACTGGTAATATGATGTTAGATTTTGTTTTAACAGCATATAATTATGCTAAAAT
>JAFRKG010000082.1 GCA_017431845.1 Methanosphaera sp.
AAAAATAAACAAAATAATAAATTAATAATAATATTTATGAATAACATTCAAATTAATAAAATGAGCATAAATTATGATTTATCCTCACATATTAAATATGAGGTTTTAATTCATGAATAAACTGAAAAATACGAGAAAGGGAATGCTGATTTTATCCATCCTATTGCTCTTTTTAGTAATAGGCGCTGCAAGCGCAGCAGACGATAAAATCAGTGAAGACGATTTATCAGCCCCAACTGATTCAGTAGATGAAGTAGTGAGTGCTGATAATGATGAAAAGGTGTCAACTGCTGAGGATACACTTGGTAGTAGCGATACTGATGACAATTTAAAAGCAACAAACGAAAGTAATCTACAGGAATCCGAAGTAACCGGAACATTCAAAGAATTAAATATGCTAATTTCACAATCTGACAAAGTAGCAAACCTGGAACAAAACTACCAAAACGAAGGTATAAATTTAGAAATTACCAAAAATGATTTTGTAATTAACGGTAATGGAAACACAATAGATGGACTTACTACCGGCCTGATTATCATTAGTGGAGACAATATTAAATTCACCAATGTAATCTTAAAAAACACACGTATTCGTATGGATGGTGTAAATACCACATATGATAATGTAACATTTACAGGTTCAGGGCAAGTAGATACTCCGGGTAGAACATATAATGTTTTAAATTGTGTTGTGGATAATGCAGTGAGAGGTGGTGGAGCAATTATTAATACTTATGCTTATTTTACAGTATATGACTATGCTCTATTTAAAAATACAATATTTAGAAACACTCCATCCTCTAATCGGAACATGATATATGCTTTATATGCAACATTGGAAATGGATAATTGTACAGTAGAAAATTATAATTCAACTGGAGGCTATATTTGGGAGGTAGATTCAGCAGAAGGATCATTTAAAAACTGTAAATTTAAAAATGTTGTAACTGGGAGTTATATTATTCATTTTAATAATGCAGTAGGTAGTATTGACAACTGTACATTTGAGAATTGTAACTCTACTAATGCTTATTTATTTAACAGTAATAAAATTGGTGTTTCCATAAATAATTGTCTGGTAGATAACTGTAATTCAAAGGGAGATATGTTTTATGGTGTTTCACTGAATAATGTTACAGTAAAGAATAGTAAAAGTTCTGATAATATAGTTAATCTTCATCAAAGAGTTACTAAAGTTGTTAATTCTACTTTTATAAATAATACTGCCACTAATTCATTATTTAGTATTCCAACTACTGACTGTTCAATAAATAATAATATTGTTAATGACAATAAGGTAAAAAATTATGTACTGATAGTAGATACAAAAAATATCATGACAGGTTCAATTTTAAAAAACAATACAATGACACAGAATGTTTATTATTTTGAAAACGACGGTTATACATTACAAATCAATGATGATGTGGACAGTACTAACCATTATGATTCTTTTGATAATGGTAAAACATTCAGTAATACTTTTGTACCAGTTATGAGTGCTGTAGCTGATTCTTCAAATTTAACTCAAGTATTGGCTCTTGTTGATTATGAAGCAACAATATATTTAAAATCAGGTACCTATGACGGTTTTAAAGATACTAAAGCTATTAATCAACGTGTTAAATTAGTTAAACAGGACAAAAATGGAGTAGTCACTTTCAAAAATTCCAATATTCAGGCAGTATATGGTATTGAT
>JAFRKG010000083.1 GCA_017431845.1 Methanosphaera sp.
AATATGTATCAATACTGTCTATTAAACTCGCTACATAAATCATGTCTTTATCTAATGTTCTAGTTTCATAGAAATTATTTTCTTTTAGATTTACTTTGTAGTCTAAAGAACTTTTTTCACTGTAACTTACATATTTTTCTTTTTGAAATGAAAGCGATGTTACTAATAATAGCATTGAAATTGAAAAGAATATAGTAAATAATAGAACAAATATAGTTGCTCTTAATCCATAACTAAAATATACTCCTTTTTTTGTTCTTCCACTATCTATTTTTTCTGTTATAACAACATCTTTTTTTACGTTTTTCTTTTTAGTTGTTGATGTTTTTTCTTCCTTTTTCATTCTTTTCACCTGCCAATCATCATTGTGCTTGATATATTTTAATAAAACTATATACTATTTATATAATCTTATTAAAATATATCAAACAAAGCACAATACACAATTATATTGTGCTTCGTTTGTTTATATTTATATTAAGCTGTTGGAGCAACTGAACTATATTTTAAGTCGATATCTCCAAATGCTACTTCAATATCACCGTCTGGTACTGAAGATCCAGAAGCATAAGTAATAACTACAGTAACTGTCTTACCTGTTGTTGCTGCAATAGTTTTGTTTCCTGAATATGCAGCAATTTCAGATGGAGTTTTGCTTGTTGTAGTTTCTAAACCATCTACTGTTAGAGTAAGAGTTATACCATTACATGCTGTAGTAATGTCATTAGTTGCTGGATTTGAGCTTCCTGATTTGGCTTTGCAAACTTTGAATGCTGATTCTCCTGATGCGTTTTTGAAAACAATTTCAGTTAAATATGCCAAATAAGCACTGTTATTATATACATTAAATGTATATGTTACAGTTTGTCCAGGTTTTGTAAAGTGAGCACTAATTCCAGATACTGTTGTTGCTGCTAATGTTGCATTACCAGCTGTAGCTCCTGTTTCTCCTGTAGCTACTCCTGTAACTGTTCCTGTAACAGCACTACTACTACTTGTTGAGAATACAACATCTAGTGTTGTTGCTGCTGGTGTTACATCTGCAGCTGAACTAATTGTTAATGTAGTTGTGAATGCTGCAAAACCAATTGTTAGTGCCATTACTCCAATTATTAACCCTACTATTGCTACTACTTGGTAAGTTCTATCTTTGCTTTGCATAATTTCACCTCCTATTTCTTCATTAAGATTCTATATCTTTGCCATAGCATCTTAACGAAGAGATACTATGCTAACTTAATTATATAATATTTTAATTTTTATGTAAAGATTTTTTTTAAAAGCAATCATTTTTTTGATTGCTTTAAATAATTATATCTACAAGTATTCCTAAAATTACTCCTATTAAATATATTGTAAATAGTATAAGTAAATTTTCTTTTAGGTTCTTATTTGTTTTAAATAATAACAATATTCCCAATCCACTTCCAGTTAATAAACCAGCAAGCATCAATCCAACACTTATCATATTAGACAAATATAATTCTGTAATTATTACACTACCAGC
>JAFRKG010000084.1 GCA_017431845.1 Methanosphaera sp.
TAAACTAATTTGATTTTTTTATTTAAACTTTTTTTTATGATTCAATTTTTTTATTTTTAATTAATTTTATTAAATTGAAGGAGTTTATATCTTATTTTTAACATATAATCTGTTTAATTAATGTTAAAATTATGTAATATTTTTAAATAAATATTTGTATGGTATTATTAAAACTTATTAAAGCAATATCTTAAAAATAAATTTTCATATAATTCTTTAAAATCAGTTTAATTATTAATAACTTCAATATTAAATAAAAAAATAGCAGGGGGAGAATTATAATGCAATAGGACCATTATTTGGATCGGAACCATATAATAAGTCACATATTTCATATAACTGATCAATACCTCGGACTTCATGAGCCTGTAAAGGAATTCTTGCAATAATTTGTCCTTCAAATGTTTCTTCAATAGTATTTAAACGTTTTTCCTGAATTTCTCTTCTAGCTTTACAAAATTCACAATGATTATTATCAGGCTGTATCTTATTAACTATAATTCCATCAGTATTCATATCATATTTATGTAATGCATCCATTGCCCTACTTGATTCAATAATTGACATTTCTTCAGGAATAAGCACAGTTTTGAACGAAGTTCTTGAAGGATCACTTAATACGTCTCTAGCTTTTAAGATTTGTTCTTTTGTCTTGTTTAATTCTTCCATTTCTGCTTGATTTTCTTCATCAGAACCCATAAATGGAATAATATTTTTTAACTTGTTTGCCATTTGACCTAATTGTGTTTTAGTTTTAATTAATTTTCCCATCCATGAATCCATCATCTCAGGGAAAGAAAGTAATCTTAATGTATGTCCAGTAGGAGCAGTATCAAAAATTACAACATCATATTCATCACTAGTCATATATTCCATAAATTTTTCAAAAGCTGCTACTTCATCAATACCTGGTGAAGAACTCATAACATCTAACTGATCAGAAAACATGCTTAAAGCATCATTATACTTCTGTTGTTGGTTCATTTTATCTTTATATTCTTCCATGGCTTTATCCGGATCAATTTCAATAGCTTCTAAATTTTGAGTAATAGGTGTTGCAACGTGCTTTATAATTCTGTCAAAAGAATCTCCTAAGGAATGGGCAGGATCAGTAGAAATGATTAAAGTTTTTTTGTTCATTCGTGCACACCAAAGGGCTGTTGCTGCAGAAACAGTAGTTTTACCAACACCACCTTTGCCTCCAATAAAAATAAATGTTGTACTTTTTTTATTAAATTTAACTAAATCAGTAAATGCCATTCTATTCCTCCAATCATAAATTGTATCATTTCTTTAAATTTTTAATATATAATTAATATATCATTTTAATCAATTAAACTTTTTTAATATTGCATAATTTTAATAGTTATTAAACAAATAATTATCTTTAATTACTAAAGGAAAACGAAAAAATGATTGATTTACCAAAGTTTAACCCAGATATTTTTATTGATAAGGCTTGTGGTTTTATAAAACAAACCGTAGAAAATGCTAAATGTGATGGCATAGTACTTGGTTTAAGTGGTGGAATTGATTCAGCTGTGGTAGCATATTTATCAGTTAAAGCATTAGGCTCATCTAAAGTACATGCATACATTCTTCCATCAGCAACTACATCTGAACAAGACTTAAATGATGCAATATTAGTTAAAGAAAAACTTAATATTCCTGGAGAAAGATTATCCATAGAAGATTTTCATTCAAACTTATTAAAACTATGTAATAACGAAAAATTACCTCAAAAAAACACCAAATTAGCATCTTCAAATATTAAGCCCCGCTTAAGGATGAGTATATTATATTATTATGCTACCATTTACAATTCATTGGTTGTTGGCACAGGAAACAAAACAGAACTAAGTGTAGGATATTTTACAAAATATGGTGATGGTGGTGTGGATTTGTTACCTATTGGTGACTTATATAAAGAAGAAGTAAAACTAGTAGCTGAAGCATTGCAAATCCCTGAACCAATTATAACAAAACCACCAACAGCAGGATTATTACCCAATCAAACTGATGAAAAAGAATTAGGAATGACATATCCAATTATTGACAGATTATTGTATTTGTATCTTGATAAATCTGAATCTATTCAAAACATATCAAACGAATTAAATATAGAACAATCAGAAGTAGAACGTATTGTCAACTTATACAATAATTCAGAACATAAAAGAAAACCCGCACCTATACTCAAAAAATAACCTTCACAAAGCCTTTCTTTTTTTTATTAAAAAAAATAATGATAAATTAAAATATTGTTATTGATATAAATATTAATATTATAAACAATTATTATTTTCATTATAATCAACGAATAAAAATGGAGTTCAATATATGGTTTCTGAATTAGAAAAGAAATGGCAAAAGAAATGGCAGGAAGAAAAATTATTTGAATCAAATCCTGATGACAGAAAAAAAATGTATGTTACAGTAGCATTTCCATATCCAAGTGGAGCAATGCACGTAGGACATGGTAGAACATACACAGTTCCAGATGTTTATGCAAGATTTAAGAGAATGCAAGGTTTCAACGTCTTATTCCCTATGGCATGGCACGTAACAGGAGCACCAGTAGTAGGAATAGCAAAAAGAATTGAAAGAAAAGATCCATGGACTTTAGACATATACAAAAATGTGCACCAAGTACCTGACGATGAATTAAAAAAATTTATAGATCCAGAGTATATAGTAAAATATTTTAGTTCAGAATATCATGAAGACATGACTCATATGGGATATTCCATAGATTGGAGAAGAGAATTCAGAACAATAGATCCACATTATCAACAATTTGTCAGATGGCAAATAAGACAACTTAAAGACAAAGACTTAATAAGAAAAGGATCACACCCAGTTAAATATTGTCCATCTGATGAAAATCCAGTAGGAGATCATGATTTACTTGAAGGAGAAGGTGTGGGAATAAATGAATTAACTTTAATCAAATTCCCTTGTGGAGAAGATTTCCTAGTTGCAGCAACATTCAGACCAGAAACATTATATGGAGCAACAAACTTCTGGTTAAATCCGGATGAAGAATATGTAAAAGTCAAATATAATGATGAAACATGGATAATCAGTAAAGAAGCATATGGAAATATCATTCACCAAAAAGAATCAATGGAAATTATAGACGATGTAAATCCTAAAGAATACATAGGAAAATCAGTAACAAATCCTATCACCGGGGATTTATTACCAATATTCCCAGCATCATTCGTAAATCCTGATTATGCAACAGGAGTAGTATTTTCTGTTCCGGCACATGCACCTGCAGATTACATAGCATTAGAAGATATTAAAAATAATCAAGAATTAATTGATGAATATAATTTACAAGAACAAATAGACAACATACAATTAATCAGCTTAGTAAATCTGAAAGGATATTCAGAATTCCCTGCACGTGACTTTATAAAACAGTTTAATGTACAAAGTCAAGATGATGAAAAACTAAAAGACGCAACAAATGAAGCATATAAAACAGAACATGCAAAAGGAATAATGAATGAAAATACAGGTGAATTTGAAGGAAAACGTGTTGCAGATGTAAGAAATGAAGTAATTGAAAAATTAATCAATGAAAACATAGCAGATAAATTATATGAGTTTGCCGAAAAACCAGTTATATGTCGTTGTGGAGCAAAATGTGTTGTAAAAGAGTTAGACGATCAATGGTTTGTAAAATATTCTGATGAAGAATGGACTAAAAAAGCATACGAATGTCTGGATCAACTAGAAGTAGTTCCAAATGAATTAAAATCTAACTTCGAATATTATCTTGATTGGCTAGAAGATTGGGCATGTTCACGAAGACTAGGGTTAGGAACACACATGCCATGGGATGAAAAATGGTTAATAGAACCATTAACTGATTCAACAATTTACATGTCATATTATACTATTGCAAAATATATGAAAGATATAAAACCAGAAGATTTAAATGATGCATTCTTTAACAAAGTATTTTTAAATCAAGACGGTGCAAATGACGGATCAATAAATAAAATTTCACCTGAATTAACAGAACAAATACAAAAAGAATTCAATTATTGGTATCCATTAAATTGGAGATTATCTGCTAAAGATTTAGTTGGAAATCATTTATCATTCCACATGTTCCATCACGCAGCAATTTTCCCTAAAGAATGTTGGCCTAAAGGAATAACAGTATTTGGAATGGGATTACTTGAAGGACAAAAAATGTCTTCATCTAAAGGTAATGTAATATTATTAAGTGAAGCAATAGATAAATATGGTGCAGATACAGTAAGACTATTCTTAATGTCTTCCGCAGAACCATGGCAAGACTTTGACTGGAGAGAAAAAGAAGTAAATGGTATCAAAAGAAGATTAGAATTGATTCAAGAATTCCCTGAAAAAATAGAATCATTAATTGGTGAACCATTAAAATTATCATTAGATAATAAAGTACCAACAGTTACTAAATCCTTGAATAAATGGATAATTAGTCAAATAAATCAGAAAATAGGTATTGCAACTGAAGCACTTGAAGGATTCCAAACAAGAAAAGCATTACAAGCAAGTTTATTCCTATTCAGAAAAGATGTTGATTATTACTTAAACAGAATAACATTAATAGAATCTGAAGAAAAAGAAACCTTAAAATACATAGTTAACACTTGGATAAGATTATTATCACCATTTGTACCATATACTACAGAAGAAATATGGGATAAATATAATGATGATGAAATATTCATGTCTTCAATCGCATGGCCTGTAAAAGATGATTCAGTAATTGATGATAAAATTGAAAAAAGCGAAGAAATGATTCAAGACTTAGCTAAAGATATTAAAGAAATCATTAAAATCACAAAGTCAACTCCTAAAACAGTACATTTATACACAGCACCTGACTGGAAATATGATGTATATGAAATAGCACAAGAAGTTGGAAAACCAAACATTGGTGAAATAATTGGCAGATCCATGAAAGCAAACTTACATGATAACAAGAAAGAAGTATCTAAATTTGCAACAAAAGCAGGAAAATCATTTAACAAAATCAATTATGTTGGAAAAATAGATGAAGTTGCAGTAATAAATGATGCTAAAAATTACTTAGAAAATGAAATAAATGCTAAAATAGAAGTTTATTCAGAACCAACATATGATCCACAGAATAAAGCACAAAATGCAACACCATATAAGCCAGCAATATATTTAGAATAAGGATTTTTCCTTATTTAAACATTTTTTTCTAAGCATCGAAAAATATAATATTGAGAACTTAGAAATATATAATTAGTATTTTATAAATTTGTTTTAAAATGCCTTGGTAGTGTAGCGGATATCACGAGGGACTGCGGATCCCTTTACCGGGGTTCAAATCCCCGTCAGGGCACTATTTTTATATTATTTTTTATATTATTTTTTAATCAGAATAAAATTTCTTTTAAATACTTCTTTATAGTATTGTTTATATAATTAGTACTAAAGAATAACATTATTGAGGTATACTATGGTAAACATTGGAATATTAGAAGTGGATGGTGTTTTAACATTATATGAACATTTTGGACATTTACCTACAAATGTAGTAAAATCAGATGGAACAATAGAAAACGGAAAAAAAGCTCATGAAGAATTAGATGGTTTAATAATTCCTGGAGGAACAATAGTTGAATCAGAAACATTAACTCCTGAATTAACAGAAGAAATTAACTTAATTAATGATAATGACGGTTTTATTCTAGGAATGTGTGCCGGTTTTCAAATACTATCTAAAGAAGTAAACGTGGGAAGAAATTCTCCAGTACCAATCATAAGAGAAGGATTAGGATTACTTGATGTAACATTTGAACCACTAATAAATACTAATAAAGTAAATGCAGAAATAGTTGATGACACAACATTATTCACAAAAAATCTTAAAAACACAACAGTCACAGGTTTTCACTGTCATACATACGGACAAATAGAATCAAACGATAAAAATGTAATCTATTCTGATATCCAAAGAGCTAATTACAGACACCAACCAAAAAGAGTGCTTTCAGGAGTAACAAACAAAAAAGGAAATATCCTTGGAACAACAGTACATGGACTACTTGATGATAATCCTGCAATAGTAAATAACATACTAGAATATATTGATGCAGCAAATCAATATGATGACATAAAAGCTCGAAATAAAAAACTTCATGAAAAAGTATTTAATGAAATAGCTATCAACACAGGTAATAATTATGTTCCTAAAAAAGCTCATCCAGAAGTACCACCTATGATAATGTTAATGGGAACTGGATCAGAATCAGGTAAAACATTTTTATCAAGCGGAATTGTAGGAGCGCTACGTCAAAGAGGCATACACACCTATGTTATAAAAGTAGGACCGGATATAAGAGATTTATCTCCTTCATTATATGTCAATAAAGAAAAACTAGAAGAGTGGGCTTCTATAAAAATTGGCGATATAGGATGGATGCCTTTAGATCAAATCATAGAACATGTTAAAGGAAAAGGTTATGATTTAGTTTTAATTGAAGGGGTAATGAGTGCTGCCACAGGTTTACTAAATGAAAAAGTTCCTTATTCAACTGCAGAAATAGCATATGCTGGAAATATACCAGTTATAATGGTTTCTAGTGTAAGTAAGGGTGGTATAGAAACAGCAGCTATAGATATTGAAGCACACATTAATCTTCTTAAAAAAATGGATGTAAATACTAAAGGAATAATTCTTAACCGTACTTATGATGATAAAATAGTAGGCCATGTCTCTGATTTTTTATCAAATAAATCTGGAATAAGTAAAAACAATATCTGGAGTATTTCTAAGGCTAAAGTTGAAAATAAGGGCAGGGTGCCTGAAGATTATTTACAACTAGAAAATTTCACAAAAGCAGCAATAGATGTTGTAAATAAAGATTTGGATGTAATGAAATTTGTAGAATTAGCTGAAATTCCTAAATTTAGGAATTATTTAACATTTGAAGAAATTGTGGATATTTATAAAAAATAGTATTATAAAAGAATTTTGTTAAATTCTTTTTTTTATATTTCTTCTTTTATAGTTTCGATTTTTTTCTCTAAACTGCCTTGTTTTATTACCATACCTAAAATATTAGACAAGTTTAAGATGTTGTCAACTACTATTAATCCTTTTGCTTGTAATAATGAGTATATAGTTTTCACATTAGAAGAAGGTATGTCAAAAATCTCACCAGTGATGGTTTCCCATTTAGTTTCATATTTGGTGTCCTGATTCTGGTTTTTGAATAATTTTACTTCTTTTGGATAAGCATTGATGATTATTTCATCAGTCTGAACAATTGGTTCAGTAATTTTTGTCTGTTCTATTGTTGATATTTCTATAATCTTTTCGGGTGGTACGATTTTTAAGTATTGATTTTCTCCAATTTTTCTTAACATTGATTTAGTCACAATAGTATGTGTAACTAGTTCATAATCGTCAGTCATTGTATCCCTCCCGGAATACGGTTTAATGTTCGAATGTCCTGTTAATGCTATTAATTGTTTATTAATTTTTTATCAATAGTAATTAACTTATTTATTAAGAATATTTTTATTATTTCTATTTAATATTATTTTTCATAATTTTCATTTATTGTTATATTTACTTTTGAATTATCTTTTAATTCCATTGTATCTCTTAATTTTTCATCTGCAATAAATTCAATTGTGTTAAATTTATGCACGGTTTTTGTTGGAAATAAAATTGCCCCTTTTTTACTGGAAATTTTTTTTAAATCGGATATTCTTGCTTTTAAAAAATAAACATCCCCTAAGTTTTCATCACCTTCAATTATTTTTAATTCATTGTTGTATTCTTCTTTTAAGTTTATTTCGATATCTTTATTTAATTTAATATTTAATGTTCCAGGATATGGTTCAAAACCTAATTTATTCTTGTATTGTTTTTTGTATGTATCTTTTTGCATGAAGTTTCCAGCTTTTCCTAATCCTGAAGTAACTTTACCTTCAAAATTTATCATTGACACCATTCCCATCAAGTATTTTTTTTAAGACTAACTTTAAATATAATATATATTTTAAGAAACATAAATATAATTACTTATAGTTTATCAAAAAGTAATTATACATAATTTTATATGATTTATAGAAAAAACTTGAGGGCAAAATAAATGAGCATAAGAATCGCAATACCTTCAAAAGGAAGAATTAGTGGACCTGCAGTAGAATTACTCGAAAAAGCAGGAATAGGATTAACAGATAACTCCAATAGAAAACTATTTTCACACACATTTGATCCAGAAATAAGTGTAATGTTCACAAGAGCAGCAGATATTCCTGAATATGTGGAAGATGGTGCAGCAGATATTGGAATAACTGGTTTAGATTTAATTAAAGAAAAAAAAGCAGATGTTGAATTACTTGAAGATTTACACTTTGGTTATACAAAACTTGTAATAGCAGCTCCAGAAACTTCTGATTTCAAAACAGCAGAAGACTTAAAAAATGTTAAAACAGTTGCAACAGAATTTCCTCAATTAACAAAGGATTACTTCACAAATAAAAAAATTGATGCAAAAATTTTATCATTAACTGGTGCAACAGAAGTAGCTCCATTAATTGGAGTAGCTGATGTCATATCTGATCTAACAAGTACTGGAACAACACTAAAAATGAATCATTTACGTGAAATAGATACAATTCTTGAAAGTTCTATAATGTTAATAGCTAATAAAGATAGTTTAAAAACAAAATATGATAAAATAGAATCCATCCAAACAGGAATTATAGGAGTTATTCAAGCTGAAGGAAAAAAATTAATCATGGCAAATGTTAAAAAAGAAGACTTGAACGAAATAAAAGAGGCAATGCCAGGTATGGGTGGACCAACAATATCTGAAATATATGGTAAAGAAGGTACTGTATCCGTTCATGCTGTGATTTCAGAAAAAGAAGTATTTGAAACAATAAATAAACTTAGGAAAATTGGAGCTAAAGATTTACTAGTACTTCCAATAGAAAGAATTTTAGAATAAATCAAATAATCTGATTTACATGAAATATATAAAATATCAAACAAAGGATAATAAAGTATTTGTCGGAATATTGGAAGACGAAACTATCTATCGTTTAAACTATGAATCCATTATTGATGCAATTAAGGATGAAGAAGATATCAAAAAATATTATTTGAATAATATTAAAGATTGTTTAGATGATGTTAAAGTTTTAACGCCGGTTGATCCATCAAAAATAGTGTGTGTAGGATTAAACTATAATGACCATGCAAATGAATTATCTATGAATATTCCCTCAGAACCATTATTATTCTTAAAACCATCAACATCCGTCATAGCACACGAAGAAAACATAATATATCCTAAAGATACAAAAAAATTAGATTTTGAAGCAGAGTTAGGATTAGTGGTATTGTCAGAGATAAATAATAAAAATAATGAGGATGTTTTTGACATAGCATATACAATTATAAATGATGTGACTGCAAGAGATTTGCAAGAAAAAGATGGACAATGGACAAGATCAAAAAGTTTCGACACATTTTGTCCAATAGGGCCTGTAGTTGCTACAGGAATAAATCCTTCAAATTTAAGAATTTGTTCAAAAGTAAATAATGAAATTAAACAGGATTCAAATACGGGGTACATGATTTTTTCTCCAAAAGAATTAATTCATTACATATCTAGTATTATGACATTAAAAGAGGGTGATTTAATAGCAACAGGAACACCCCCTGGAATTGATCATTTAGAACATGGAGATAAAATAGAAATAATTGTTGAAAAAATAGGAATTTTGAGAAATATAGTTAAATAGGAGGAATAAAAGTGAAAATTACTGAATTTACTTGTGACGTATTAGTTATAGGTTCTGGTGGAGCAGGATGTAAATGTGGAATAGTTGCAAGAAAAAATGATCAAGAAGTGATAATGGTATCTAAAGGATTAACATTTAAATCCGGATGTACTATGTTAGCTGAAGGAGGTTATAATGCAGTATTCGGATATGTGGATGAAGCAGACTCCCTTCAATTACATATTCTTGACACATTAAAAGGTGGTGCTTTTTTAAATGATTTACACTTAGTTCATGAACTTGTACTAGAATCACCTAAAAGATTAATTGAATTAGAATCTTATGGATGTCTATTTGATAGGCAGGATGATGGTAGATTAAATCAAAGAGCATTTGGTGGTCAATCCTGTCGCAGAACATGTTTTAAAGGTGACCAATCCGGTCATGAAATGATGTTGGGTCTTAAAGAAGAAGTAATACGTGAAGGGGTTAAAACTCACTCAGAAGTAATGATTACAAAATTATTGTTTGATAACAGTCATACAAAAATTGTTGGTGCAATGGGTATCTCCTTAAATGATGGTTCTATAATAGTATACCATTCAAAGGCAACAGTTATTGCATCTGGGGGATGTGGATGGTTATATCCGGTCACATCAAACGCAGTTCAAAAAACAGGGGATGGAATAATCATGGCTTATGATGCTGGTGCAGATATGATGGACATGGAAATGGTTCAATTCCATCCAACAGGAATGGTTTCTCCAAAATCACGTAAAGGGGTCTTAATAACTGAAGCTGTCCGTGGAGAAG
Organism: Methanosphaera sp.; assembly: GCA_017431845.1. Taxonomy (GTDB): domain Archaea; phylum Methanobacteriota; class Methanobacteria; order Methanobacteriales; family Methanobacteriaceae; genus Methanosphaera. The sequence continues at coordinate 10,594 of JAFRKG010000084.1, forward strand.
GAGGTCATTTAATCAACACTGAAGGTGAACGATTCATGATTAATTATGATCCTCGTGAAGAATTAGCTACACGTGATATAGTAGCAAGGTCAATATATACTGAAATTCAAGAAGGAAGAGGAACTGAAGATGGTGGAGTATATCTTTCGGTTACCCATTTACCTGAAGAACAAGTTCAAAAGAAATTACATACTATGGTTCAACAATTTAAAGATGTGGGAGTAGATATAATAAATGAACCAATGGAGGTAGCACCAACAGCTCACCATTTCATGGGTGGAATAAAAATTGATGGAAATTGTGAATCCAACGTAAAAAATTTATTTGCAGCCGGAGAAGCAACATCTGGAGTTCATGGAGCAAATCGTTTAGGAGGTAATGCCTTAGCAGATACTCAAGTATTTGGAAATATTGCAGGAATTCAATCCGCAAAACGTGCCAAAGAGTCCTCATTAGAACAACCAGATGAAAATGAAATTAACGAGGAAATTAACAGAATTTCTGACATTTGGACTGAAGGAACATATGATCCTGAAAGTATTAAAACAGAACTTAGAAAAATAATGTGGGATTATGTGGCAATAGTTAGGGATGAAAAAGGTTTAAAACAAGCTCAAAAAGAATTAAATCAATTACAAGAAAAAGTAGTAGATATGAATGTTCCTAGTTACAAAGAATATAATAATAAATTGGTAACTGCATTAGAAGTAATTAGTATGATTAAACTTGCAAAATTAATTGTACAATCTGCATTATTAAGAAAAGAAAGCAGAGGTGCACATTATCGTATTGATTACCCTGAAAAAAATGATGCAGAGTACTTAAAAAGCTTTGTTTTAAATAAAAATAGAGAAGTAACCACAGTAAAACGTGGATTATTCGAAGATTAATCTCCTATAATTTTAAAAAAAATGATATGATGTATTCACATCATATTTTTTCCTAATTTTTACTAAAGTTTTGGTGTTTAATTATTTTCAATAGCACTCATTGTACTTAAGATTTTATGATCTTCTTCAGGTTTTGCTTGTAATTGTAAACCTACAGGAATATCATTAACAAGTCCTGCTTTCATACTACTTGCAGGAATACCAGTAATGTTTGCAAGTACTGTTAGAACATCATATGCATACATATCCATAGTATCTATTTTCTCACCAATTTTATGAGGTAATTTTGGAACAGTAGGACCTGCTAGTATATCAACATCATTTAATACATTGTTGAAGTCTTTACGTATAAGAGATCTTGCTTGTAATGCCTTGTTATAATATTTTCCACTGAATTCTTTCTGGCTGATGTATGATCCAATTTGTATTCTTCTTGCTACTTCTGGACCGCATACTTCTTCAATTCTTTCACCATATTTACGGCCATCATATTTTCTTGTTGCTGAAAAGAATTCTACATAGTTTATTAAGTAATATGTTGGTAAACCTAAGTCAACATCTCCAAAGCTTAATTCTTTAATTTCAGCACCTAAATCAGACATTTTATCAACAGATTTATTAATGACATCATTAATTTTTGAATCTGTAACGTCCATAAATTCTTTTACTATTCCGACACTAGTATTTTCTAATGTGGTATTTGTTGTATCATCAATAAAAGGTGTTGTTTCCTTGTTTAAGGTGGTTGTATCATATGGATCATATCCTGTTATAACATCTAACATTAAACCTATACCTGTAGTGTCATTTGCAAATGGACCTATTTGGTCTAAACTCATTGCTAAATCAAGTAATCCCTGTCTGGATACCATACCATATGTTGGTTTAAATCCCATTACTCCACAATGTGATGCAGGATTTCTTATTGATCCACCAGTATCAGAACCTAATGCAATATCACACATATCTGCAGCAATTGCTGCTGCTGAACCACCACTAGATCCTCCAGGAATATGTCCTAATGCATTAGGATTGTTTGTAGGACCATACATTGATGTTTCTGTAGAACTTCCTGCTGCAAACTCGTCCATATTGGTCAATCCTACTATAACTCCATCTTCTTCAATAATTTTATTAATTACTGTAGCATTGTAACTTCCCTGATATTCTTTAAGAGTTGGTGATGCAGCAGAGACAATGAAATCTTCAACATTAATATTACATTTAATTCCTATGACAAGTCCTGCTAATTTTCCAGTTTTTTCACCGTTTTTTATTTTCTCATCTATTTCTTTAGCAACTTTTTGTGCTCTTTCTAAATCTAACTCAACAAAAGCATTAATTTCATCATTTTTTTCTTCGATAATACTATACTTTTGTTCAAGATTTTCTGTAGCTGTTAATTCGTGTTCTTTAATTGATTTTACTTTATCGATAATTTTCATGTATTCACCTTTAGTAAAAATTCTTGAATTTTCTATATGTATAATATATCTATTTATTCCATCTATTAAATTTTATTTAAACTTAGCGTGTTGAGTAAAAATATTTGCTTTTTTAGGTTAAAATTTATATGTATTAAAAATAATATATTATAACAATAACAAGTTTTGTACTATTATACTACAAACTATGATATATGGAATTAATAGTCTTGTACTCACATAAACTATTTCTGACATTTTCTAGTTTAATAATAAATATATAGGGCAGCTTGTTAGCATGTAAATATATTTATCTATATATCCCTACTAATTCAAGTAGGAATGAAAAACATGTAATAAAATATTGATAGCAAAAAAATTAGTAATACTAAATGTATTATTAATGTATTGAATTTAATTAAAATTAACATTAAAGATAGAGTTTGTTATCAAAAATTGAATTCATGTATAATAATATTATTATAAAAGGTGAACAAATGGATCTTATAGAAAATTTAAAAGCAGCTTTAAACGGTGAAGAAGTAGAAAAAGTACCAGCAATCAGTGCAACTGCAGCAGCAGTAGAAGATGCATTCCCTGGAGCAAATGTATCCTGGCCATCAGCACACACAGATGCTCAAGAAATGGCAAGATTAGGAATCTCATTACACGAACAAGCAGGATTAGAATGTGCAAGAGTACCTTTCGACTTAACCGCAGAAGCTGAAGCATTTGGCTGTGAAGTAGACTTAGGTGACATGGACAACACTCCAACCTTAAGAACACACGCACCATTCGATGACGTAGAAGATTTAGAAGTACCTGATGACTTTGTAAATCAAGGAAGATTACCTGTAATCATAGAATCAATCGAAATCTTAAAAAATGAACACCCAGAAGTACCTGTAGTAGTAGGTATGGCAGGTCCATTCACATTAGCAGGACACTTATTAGGTGTAGAAGATTTAGTAAAAATGTTAAAAACCGATGCATTTGTAGTAGAAGATGTAGTAGAAGTAGCATTAGATGCACAAACAGAATTAGTAGAAGCATTCAACGATGTTGGTGTAGATGTAATTTGTGTAGCAGACCCAACTTCATCTCCTGAATTATTAAACCCTGATGACTTCATGGACTTCGCACAACCTGCATTAGAAGACTTATCTGGTGAAATGGAAGCACAAAGTATCATCCACATTTGTGGTAACTCACTCCCAATTATGGAAGGTATGTTAGACTCTGGTTTCAACGGAGCTTCATTCGAAGAAGCAGTAAATGTTGAAGAAGCAAGACAAATCCAACAAGATAACGACTTAGAAACAGTTCTTGTAGGTAACATCTCAACCAGTCAAACTTTATTCAGTAAATCAACAGATGAAGTAAAAGCAGAAGTAACTACTGCATTAGAAAAAGGTATAGATGTATTAGCACCAAGTTGTGGTATTGCACCTAAATCCCCATTAGCAAACTTACAAGCATTTGTTGAAGCAAGAGATGCATTTTACGAATAAGTAGTTTCTAACTACTTTATTTCTTTTTTTATTATATTATGCTATTATTTTTTAAAGATTTTTTGCTCTTTTTTTATATAAAACTTATTTTCAATATGATTTTTTACAGTAATTACTTGACAATTGTCATTGTATTTATTTAATCTTAATGGTCTATTCTATTAATTTTTTTGGGCTATTTTTATTACTCTTGTAATAATTTTAATAAAATGAAAGTTTATTAATGTAATACGAATAAGTAACATCTTTTCAATTTTAAAAAAATATTGATTGTAATTTCTAATTTAATTGTATGTGATTCTATTATTTTTACTTTTTTTCAAAATAATCATTTAAACTACTTATTTTATTAATTTAATTCCTAAAAATCCTTTTTTTCAATCTGATTTTTATATTAATTTCATAAAGTTAAATAATACTTTAATGAATTTCAAGTATCTAGTAATAAAATCGACTTAGATATTATATATCAATTAGGGCTAAAGTAATAACTATGTGGGTATAAGATTAAAAAAATTAAGTGGTGAAATTATATGTCAAGAAAAGTATTTACAAAAATGGTAACAGAATCAGCAGACGACATGTTATTTGGGGACACTAAAAACCCTGTAAAACTCGGATTAGACCAAGTAGCAGGTGGAGGAGTAGTTTATCCTAACATTAAAGTAGCACCTGCAGAAGGATCAGAAGAAAGTATTGATGGACTAGAAGCAACATCCAAAAACATCGCTTTCGCAGCATGTCAAAGAGCAGCAGATATCGGATTACCAGCAATACAAATAGAAACAGAACACGTACAACAACAATCAATCAGCAGAGAAGCTTCCGAAAGATGTACAGCAGTAACCTGGGAAGAACTCGAAAAATTACACGAAAAATATGGAACAGCAGTTTCATTAATGTCAACAGTAGCTGATATGAGAGAAGAAGAAAACGGATTAAGAGGATCTGAATTCGACATCGCTATGGACGAATCATTCGAAGCATGTGCACAAAATGGAGCATCCATGTTATGTATCGAAACCGTTGGTGGTAAAGTAGTATCTGACTACGGTATATCAAGAGGAGACGCAAGAGCAATCCTATACGGTATCGGTGTATTAGGTTCCAACGATATGGAATACATGTGGACAAAAATCGTAGACATAGCAAAAAGAAACGGAATCGTTCCTGGTGGGGACACAGACTGTGCACAAGCTAACACAGCAATGTTCTTAGCTGGTGGATTCATGGGTAAAAACGTATCACACACA
>JAFRKG010000085.1 GCA_017431845.1 Methanosphaera sp.
AAACTATTAAAAATTTGAATATTTTTCAAAATACTATTTGCTTTTTCTTTATATACTTTTGGATGATTGGAAGTATAAATAAGTATTTATCTTTTAATTTTGTTTTGTTTCCAACAACAGTAATGTTGTTTAAGTTTGTGAATTTTATAATACTTTCAACATCATAATCATCTAATATAAATATTTTACCATTTGGCAAGATATTGTCAACAGCACGAGTTAATGAAGTTGCCTCATCAGTGATGATACCAAAACCAACACGGGAATTATCAACATAAATTACAGGAGAATAAATATGATCAGTACCCACAATATTCAAACCATTAAGTGGAGTGTTACCTTTGAAAGTTAAATTGCTGCTGTAAACAGTTGAATCATCTTTGAAATAAACAGTAGCATTAAACGAAGAATTGTTTTTAAAAGTAACATTATCCCAATGATTCACAGTTTTAATAACATAAACTGCACTACCATTAACCGCAGTATTGTTAATGAAAGTAACATTAGTTAAAGTTAAATCAGCAATAGAATATATTGCACCACCTAAAGAAGCATTACCATTAACAAGATTCAAATTAATTAATTCAGTACTTGAAGTAATATTAAAAATCCTAGCAGTAAAATTACCATTAATGACTTTATCATTACCATTAATAGTCAATTCTTTATTTATTGGCACACCAGTTATAAACGCTTGATCATAATCATTGAAATAAAGATAATTAAACTGTAAATCAAGAATATCATCAGTATCGTTTATACTGTAACTTAAATCAGTGAATGATAATGTTACATTATTGAAAATTACATTTCTGTTACTGTAGATATAACCTGCAAGTTTATTATTCTCTTCATCAAATTTACCTGCCGCAAAAACACAAGAATCAATAATTAAATCAACATCAGCAGCATTATTATAATATATAGCAGACCCTCTAGAAGCAGAATTATTCATAAAACAACTATTAGTTAAAGTAAACACCTTACTAGCATAAATTGCACCACCAATCCTTCTAGTTAAATCACCTGCATGATTATCCTTAAATATACAATTGCTAATACTAACACCATCACTATCAACAATATATATCGCAGAACCATAAGCATCACCCGTACCAGAACCTATTTTAGAAGAATGTACAATACTATTGTTTTCAAAAATACAATTATTTATTGTTCCTTTTGTTGTTATTCTTAAAGCACCTGCCCAACGACTAGCATTATTATCCTTAAAAACACAATCAGATAAAACAAAACCAGAAGCCCCAGAATTGTATAAAATAACTCCATCATAACGATCCGCAAAATTATTAGTGAAAGTACAATTATTAATAAATGAATTTGCACCAGTTATAATAATTCCTGAAGCATGTTCTGCAATACAATTTTTGCAATGTCGTCAACTTGATTAATTTCATATTTTTTTCTCCATGTTATTGTCTTTAATTCTTGTTTTGTTCATGTTTTTGCATAGGATATTGGAAATCTTAAGTTGCAGTTT
>JAFRKG010000086.1 GCA_017431845.1 Methanosphaera sp.
ACTGATATGATAATTATTTTAATTAATCTGTTGGTGATAATATGAATGAAAAACATGACGATAAGAAAAATAAGGAAGAACCACGAAAACTTGTAAAACCAATTATTCAATTTTTTGGAGCACCAAAGAATTTTAAACCTAAAAAATTAGATTATGACCAATAATTACTGTTAGATATAAACTCATATAATATTCTTTGATACCCATTTAATGTATAAATCATTTTATAGTAATTCTAGAATTACCAAAAAAATATTTACAAGAGATATTGAAAAATAGTATTATATTCAACCAAATAAATGTATTCAAAGGAATTGGTATTATGAGAAAAAACATAAAAACAACAGAAGCAATATTTCCAATGCCAGTTCTAATGGTGGCAACGTATAATAGTGATGAAAGTGTGGATGTAATGAACGCAGCATGGGGGACTATGCTCTCAAGAACTCAGGTAATATTAAACCTTACCAAGACACATAAAACAGTACAAAACATAATAGAAAGAAAAGCATTCACAGTAAGCATAGCAGACACTAAACATGTTAAAGAAGCAGACTACTTCGGAGTAGTATCAGCAAATGACACACAGGATAAGTTTGAAAAAACAGGATTAACAGTTACTAAATCAGAAAATGTTGATGCACCAATAATTAACGAGTTTCCAATATGTTTTGAATGTAAATTCATAGAATACCAGGATGGAGACTATGGTTGTGGAGTAATAGCAGAAGTAGTTAATGTAACAGCTGATGAAGAAGTAATGGATGGAGATACTGTGGATATTTCATTAGTTGATGCAATAGCATTTGATCCTTATACTCATGGTTACTACAGAGTAACTGAAAGAGTGGGAGAAGCGTTCAAGGACGGACTTGAACTAAAATAGGATATTAACTTCCTTTCCCCTAAAAACATCCTCTTTTTTTATTAAAATTTTTTCCAGTTTTATTCTCAATTCTTGTTACAGTATATTCCAGTTATAAAACTCCATAATATTAATGTATATACTGATATTCTTTCAAGTACTGGCATGTAAACGTTTCGCATACTGAAGAACATTATCCAGAATGCTATTAAGCCTATTATACCAAGCACTAGTGTCATCTTCTGATATTCATTAAAGTCTTTCATGGATCTTGAAATTAATATCAGTAATATATTTCCGCCTAGTATGGCCATTACGGCACCAAGTGTATGATAACCGGATGTTAAAGGATTTCCACCATGTATAAGGCCTACAATTATAACACCTACTGCTGTAACAAGAGTTAAAATGTAGAAGGGTATCCTATTTTTTGTAATGTATTTCTTAAAATAATAATAATTACCAAAGAGCACTGCTAATCCCATTAAGATAAATGCCAGGTTTATTACTATAGAATATGGTGAGTTAGCTCCGGGTATTCCAAGTTCTGAAATTGTATGAATAAGATAAGTATTAATGAGTGAATCCTTGAAGAATAAAGCACAAAATGCTTCGGCAAGGATATAAAAAGTACTTGCAGATAAGAATACACTACTTGCTAGTTTAGATTTCATATATTATAGTATAATCACAAAAGGTATATCTAATTATCTGCAAACTAAAAAGTTAATAAAAGAGGAATAATTATTATTTTTAGAAGAATTTTTCTACAAATTCTTCATATACTGTTAACAAATTATTATCTAAGCGGTTTTTACATTCATCTACCAAGTCAGTTGGAACATCATAGTATGCTGCTGCTATTGCCCCGCTTATAGCACCCATAGTATCAGCATCGCCACCAAGACTCACAGCATTACGTATAGTATCAGTGTAACTGTCTGCTTCCAGGAAGCATATAATTGATTCAGGCACTGATTTCTGGCATGATACCTCAAATCTGTAATCAGGCCGTATGTCCTCCAGTCTTCTTGTTAGATTATACTGGAATGTTGATTCAATGTACTCTCTTATATAATCTTTACTTTTACTGTTTCTTGCCAGGAATATAGCGGATGCAGTAGCCATAGCACCTTTTATTCCCTCAGGATGATTGTGTGTAATCTGTGCAGACCTTTTTGCCAGCATCTGAGTATCTTTCAGTGTGTCACATACCCATGCAGCCGGGCTTACTCTCATTGCAGAACCATTTCCCCAACTATTATATGGCCTCGGATTTCTTTGAACAATCCACTCCCTGAATCTGCCACCATACCCTGCATTCGGATAATATGAGGCAAATTTCTGCACCTTCCTCACCAGAGACTGTGTGCTATAGGATTCATCATTGGTTAGCCATGATGCTACTGCTAATGTTAGCACAGTATCATCAGTGTATGTGGAGTATTTGTTTACCAGTTTAAATTCCTTTGTTTTTATTGGATGAAACTCGTGGGTTGATCCTATGATGTCTCCACATATTGCTCCTATTATACCATTCATAAGGATTCACCTTCCTATTGTAATGATTCTGAGAATTTGTCACATAAATCTTTTATATAATCTAGTCTAACTATCTGTTTTATCCATTCTGTTGGTATGCTATCATATCCATAGTATAATGCTGCTAGTCCACCTGTTATTATTGCATTAGTATCCGTGTCTCGTCCATAGTTCACACTTTTTAGCACGGCTTCCTTGTAACTATCTGTATGGTAGCAGGAGTATAATGCTACTTCTAATGAGTACACTACATATCCCTTGGATTCTATGTCATCATCTGTTAACATGAACAGGTTGTCATATATCCTGTTAAAGCATGAGTATTCACTGTTATCATAGTATTTTCTTGATTTATCTAATCCTTTCTTTATTAATTCTTGGAAGTCTTCTCTAGGGTTTTCTAGCACTTCCTGTACTATGAAGTTGTAAATGTTACATGATGCCTTACTTATCTTATGTGCATGCGTTAATGATGATGTGTTATCTATCAATTCCATCTGTTTATTAACTGACAGTTTCTTTGCATAGGAGTATAATGATACTGGAAGTATTCTCATGAGTGAACCATTACCGTTACTGTGTTCATCGGTTAATCCGGATTCCAGTGCCGGAGTATGATTTTGAAAGTAATTATATATTGCACTACGGGTTGTAATTCCACAGTCAAACACATTATCATGTGGAGTGTATTTTGCATTAACCACCCATTGACTGAATTTATCCATCATATCCTCATAGTCTATTCCATTTAGTAGGCTGTCCATTGTTGCCAGCGTCATTGATGAGTCATCACTCCATGTTCCCACTGGCTGGTTGTACATTCCATGTCCTGTCATGGTAGTTGCCGGGTTTTCCCTCATGTCCTCAGGTGCTGAGAATTCGTAGGGTACTCCCAGTGCATCTGCTACTACTGCACCTATTATTCCTGAGTATATTGTTTCTTTTTTTATCATTTTTTCTCAACAACTAATAATTCTTATAGTAAATATTATGGAATAACATTATATAAGTATGTTTAATTATTAATGCTAGCATTAATGTATATATTAGAGTATTCCAAAAGATATTTTATTACCTTAATCAATATATTGTATTATGAAACGTAAAGTATGCCCACAATGTGGAAGTGAAAACATAGAATGGATCATACCACAGAACTGGTCACAATGGTCCTGTAATGACTGTTCCTATACGGGAATAGTTATAGAAGTAGACAAGGAAACACAAATGGAAATACAGAAGGAATGGAAAGAAACAGGTAGAATCATTTCCTCTGTAGATTATGACGAAGAAGAGGATTAATGCATAATAATATGGGAGAATTAAATATCATGAAATATGTGAAACTGGGTACAACTGATTTAGAAGTTAGTAAAGTATGTCTTGGGTGTATGGGATTTGGAGATCCTGAAAATGGTATGCACACATGGACATTAAACGAGGAAAAATCAAGGGAGATAATCAGTTATGCAATAGATGAAGGAATTAACTTCTTTGACACTGCAATAGGCTACCAGAATGGAACAAGCGAACAATACCTTGGACGAACAATTAAAGACTATGCTGACAGGGAGGACATGGTAGTAGCAACAAAGTTCCTGCCAAGAACAGAAGAAGAAATTAAAAACAACGTTTCTGGTCAGGAACATATTAGAAATATGGCACAGAAGAGCCTGGAAAACCTGGGACTCGATTATATTGACCTGTACATATATCATATGTGGGACTTTAACACACCAATAACTGACATACTTGACGGGTTAAACCAGCTAGTAGATGAAGGATTAGTGCATAATATAGGAATATCCAACTGTTTTGCATGGCAACTAGTAAAATCAAATGCTATTGCTAAAGAAAATGGACTGAAAGGATTTGTATCAGTACAGGGACATCATAACCTAATCTTCAGGGAAGAAGAAAGGGAAATGATACCATACTGTTTGGAGGATGATATAGCTACAACACCATATAGTTCACTTGCATCCGGCCGATTATCCAGACTACCAAGTGTGACGTCAAAGCGTTTGGAAGAAGATTCTTATGCTAAGACAAAATATGATAAAACAGAAGAACAGGACAATAAGATAATTTATCGTGTGAATGAATTGGCAGAAAAGTATGATGTTACTATGACAGAGGTATCATTGGCATGGCTTGAAACTAAGGTAACATCTCCTATAGTTGGACCTACCAAGAAGTATCATGTGGATGGTGCAGTGGGAAGTACGGAGTTAAATTTATCAAAGGATGATGTTGAATACTTGGAAGAGTTGTATGTGCCTCATGAACTTGTAGGGGTTATGGCGGATAATAATAAAACTCTTAATGATAATAGTAAAGTTTGGATGAAACATACTAAAGACAAGTTATAAGCATTATTTTTTTTCTTTATTATTGAGGGCGTGCAACAATTATGTGAAATAATGTCTTGTTGAGTCCCCACGATTTTAGAGTAACTGTTAGATTACTTAACAGTTTTCTCTTAGTATACTATATTGTTATATTTGTATTTGATTTTGTTTTATTTGTTGTTGTTCTATATTGTGTATTTTTATTATGTTTTGTGCTGTTGCCATTAGTAATTGTTGTGTTAAAGCTTTTTCTTGTCCTATTACGTGGTATTGTCTGTAGTTTAGGTTGTGTTTGTTGTGTGCGAATTTTGATTCAGAATGGGGCATACGTTTTTTATATTCTTCTTTGGCTTTGTCTGTTTCCATACGATAACGTAGTTTTTCAGTTGGTTCACTCGCGTAATCGGTTATTACTTTGGTTGTCATGTTTTCTGTTAAGCATTTGTTTCGTGCGGGACAATTAGCACATGCTGTTGCGTAATATACGATTACATCTTTGTATTCTTTATGGTATATGTTTTTCATTTCTAGTTTTTCTCCTTCTGGGCATATGTAGCATTTATTTTCTTCATCCCAGGTCATGTTGTATTTTCCGTATCCTCGTGTTTTTTGTTGTCTTTGTGATGGTCGTCGTAGTTTGTCTTTGTCTTTGGATGCTTTTCTTTTGTCTGGCATGTATAATGTCATTTCAGTTTCATTTTCGGTGAAGTCAATTCCTTCATAATTGAAGTATCCATTATCTGCTAATAGGTTAGTGCCGTTGAGTTTTTCTTTTATTTCTTCAGTTGTTAAGTCTAGTGATTTACTTAGTGTTTCTTCGGTTTTTTGTATCATAGGTTTGAGTTGTACGTTGTCATTTCCTGCTGTTGTTACATCTACGGCTATTATGAGTCCGTTTTTATTGTCTACCATTATTTGTTCATTGTATCCTGGTTGCATGATGCCTTCTTTGTTGGGACTTTTTCGTGCTTCGGGATCTGTATAGTTGACTGTGTTGTCTCCTGTTTGTTCTAACATTTTTTGACATTTTTCTAGTTTATTTATTTGTTTGTAGGCTGTTTCTGGTTTTTCGATTGCTTGTCTTAATATTCTTTTGCCGCAGAGATTTAAATCGTTTTCATCAATTAACTCATACATTTCTTCATCATATTTCGTGGGATCTGTTCTCATGGCTTCTTTCATTGGTCGTTTTCGAAAAGAATCAAGAGTTTTCTGATTTTTATCCTCATTTCCGTTGTCTTTTACTTTTTTGTCTTCGTCTTTTTGTAGTTTTTTAGTTTTGAGTTGTGTTTTCTTACCTTTGA
>JAFRKG010000087.1 GCA_017431845.1 Methanosphaera sp.
ATGAAACAGTTAACCAATTAATTAATGGGAATGAAACAGTAAATCAGTTAATTAATGATAATTTCAGACAATTAAATGATAATATTTCACATAATGATCAAAAGTCTATGGTTATTTCTTCAGCTATTTTAGAAAAAATTAATGATATAAATTATAACAAGAATTTTGAAGATATGAAATCTTTAGTAGCTGATAATAAACAAGAACTTACCGAAACTTATTCTAAAAGTATTAATGTGTACAATAAGACTTCAGAAAAACTTATTGATGATGTTATGGAAAGAATTAAGGTTAGTAATAATGAATTAATTTCAAATATTTCTGATGATTCTATTAAGACTAAGATTAATATTTTGAATAAAATTTCTGATGATTTACGTAGGGGTAATTATGTTAATTTAATGGCTTATAAAAAGATTAAAGATTTGAATTTGTTTGATGAAGTATATTATAAGAGAACTTATGATTATACATTGGATATTGACCCTTTATTGCATTTTATTTATAAGGGTTATGACGAGAATAAAAAACCTTCTCCAGAATTTGATCCAATGGAATATAAACAATCCCATGAAAACATTAAAAAGTCAGGTCTTAATCCGCTAGTTTATTTTGTAAACCGTGGAATAAATGAAGGAAACATTAAAATAAACAATGACTTAGAAGAAGTTAAACATATCAACAAATATACTGTAGATGAGGATATTGAAAACTTTAATATTAGAGGAGTTAAAAAAAGTAAGAGAAAACCAAGACTAATAGTATCCATAACATCCATACCCGAACATATGAATGATCTTCACTATACATTATACTCCCTACTAAATCAACAACTAAAAGCAGATAAAGTAATATTATGGTTAAATGAAGACAAATATCCTAACCAGGAAATAGACTTACCACGAGAAGTGTTAAAACTAAAACAAAACGGTTTATCAATAAGATTCACAAAAAACTATAAAAATTTTAACTCAATTATACCAGTACTAACAACATACCCTAATGATATAATCATCACAGCCAATGACAACATATACTATCCACAAGACTGGCTAAAAAACTTATATAATACTCATAAAAACAATCCAGAAAACATTATAGCATATAAAACACAAAACATAACAACAAACTCAGAAAATAATATTGAAGAATACGAAAAATGGGAATTAAATAATAATCAGAAAAATATATCCTATCGTAATATAGCAAACCCTAAGGCAGGAGTATTATACCCTCCTAAAACATTACACGAAGATCTCATAAATAACAACAAATTTAATAAGTATTCAGAAAACATAGATACATGGTTATGGGCTATGACCATACTTAATCATAATAAAATAAAAACAATACCTAATGACTTAATTTATGAATTAACTTATGTTAATCCGGCACGTGAAATAAAATTATTTAATAACCATAAAAAAATTCATAAAAATACTAAAACAGATATAAATACATCCCTTAAAAACATAGTAAATAAATATCCAGAAATAATAAATATTATATGAAGAAGAAAATTAGTGATAACAATGCAAGAAGAATATGAAAAAGCAGGAAAAATAGCTTCTAAAGTACGTAAAGAAGCAGCAAAAAAAATAACTGCAGGTATGAAAGTAATTGACTTTATTGATTGGATTGAATCAGAAATTACAAGTCAAGGTGTAGGCTTATCTTTTCCATGTAATATTTCCATTAACCAGATAGCTGCACACTACACTTCACCACCAAACGATGATACAATATTCTGCTATGGAGATATTGTAAAAATAGATTTAGGTGCAGAAGTAAACGGATACATCTCCGATACTGCTGTTACAGTAGTAGTTGAAGGAGATAATGTTGAACCAGTAGATGAACAAGGAAATCCTCTTAAAATGCCCGGCAGATTAGATGATGGTAATCCAGTAGTTACAGATGAAGATATTGAATTAAGACAAAATCTAGTGGAAGCTAGTAGTAGTGCTTTAGAAAATGTTTTAAGCATTGTAAAAGATGGTGTAACATTAAATGAGATAGGTAAAACCGTCCAGGATACTATTAATTCCTATGGATTTACTCCTATTGTTAGTTTAGCAGGTCATAGTCTTGAACAGAACAATTTACATGCTGGTATATCCATCCCAAATTATCCGGATGCCAGTACTTACACATTAAAAGAGGGAGATCATGTTGCAATTGAGCCTTTTGCCTCTAGTGGTGCTGGTATAACTAGTGATATTCCCGAGTATTATATTTATTCATTTATGAACAATAAGCCTGTTCGTAATCCTCAGGCTAAAATATTATTAAAAAATATTTCAAAAAATAACAGGTATTTCCCTTTTGCTCAAAGGCATGTGAAAACTAGTATGGACAATAATCAGTTTATGCGTGCTCTACGTCCTTTGATTATGAATGGTTCTATTTATCCTCATGCAGTCCTAAAAGATAAGGCTGATGGTATGGTTGCTCAAACTGAGCATACTGTTATTGTAGAAAAAGAAGGTTGTGAAGTTACAACCTTATAATTTAACTATTTTTTTGTAGATTAATTTTGTAGATTACATCCCTTATTGTTGTTATTACAGGTATTAATAAAAACAGGTATATGCAACGTGGGGATACATTATAATCTAATAAGTTTATGATGATTGTTAATATCATTGTTATTAGAAATGTTTCTAAAACATATTTTCTTTCTTGGTCACTTGGTTCGTTTTCTAGGAAGTTTCTGCTATATGCATAATTGTATAGGTATGTGAATGATGCTAATACTATAAATACATTCAGTCCGAATATTGCTTCTGATAGGAAGAAATGTGAATAATTACCTATTATGGATGTGGTGAATGGTATGAATGATATGCTTAATAAGAATAACATGTTTATCCATAAGTAGGGTATGTTTAATTTCTTGATTTTAATAAATTCATGATGGTATATCCAGAATGATGCTAATAATACGAAACTAATTATGGTTATTCCTATTGTTGGAATTAAGTTTGTTATGAATGTTATGAAGTTTGTGTAATTGGTTATTTCTATCTCTGGTAATGATACGCCGAATATTAATAATGTCATTACCATTCCAAAGATTCCATCTGTTAATCCTAATAGTCTACCTGGATCAATATCTATATCTATTTCCAATGCATTAATAATTCTTTCATAGTAGTTTAGTTTTTGATTTATTCTGTTTAAGTCTTCAATATTGGGATTGTCATCATTCTTAATTTCATTCAGGTCATTTAGTAGTTTTTTATATCTTTTTTTATTTTTGTGTTTGTCTTTTTCTTTGATATAATCTAGTTTCTCTGTTATGTCTTCTAACATTTCTTTAATTTCTTTTTCATCATTTGATTCTATGTTAACACTATCCACATTTTATGTTATTCTTTATATTTTTTATTCATCATATTTTTTTGTTAAATTATTTTTTTTTCATTAATTATTTCAATTATTTTTATCATATATGAATATATGAAATATAGAACTTTGGGTAAGACTGGGATTAAATCATCTATTTTAGGTTTTGGTGCTATGAGACTTCCATTAAATAGTGATAATCCGGAGGATGTTAATCTTGTTGAAACTAGGAAGATGTTGGATTATGCTGTGGATAATGGTGTTAACATGTTTGACACGGCTTTAGTGTATCATACTATTGATAGGTCTAAACCGGGTGTTAGTGAGACTATTCTGGGCAATTTTCTAGGGGAGTATGATGATTTGCATATTAGTACTAAAATGCCTTCCTGGAATATTTTGTCTTGGGAGTATTTTGATAAGACATTGGATCAACATTTGGAACGTTTGAATAGGGATTCTATTGAAATGTTTTTTGTTCATTCTATTAAGGATTCTTATTATGAGACTATTAAAGAAAGGGGCTTGTATGATTTTATTGATAGAGCTGTTGATGATGGTCGTATAGAGCATGTTGGTTTTTCTTCTCATGCTTCCTATGATGTTTTGATGCAGATTTTATCTGATTATGATAAATGGGAGTTTGCTCTGACTCAGATTAATTATGTGGATAATGAGGAGAATCCTGGTCTTAAAGGTCTTAGGGAGTTTAAGAAACTGGATATTGGTACTATGATTATGGAGCCTTTAAGGGGTGGTCAGTTAGCTGAAAATCAGCCTGAACCTGTTCAGGATTTATTTGATAAGTCTTCTAAGGATTTTTCTCCTGTTGAATGGGCTTTATATTATTTATGGGAAAATAGTGATATTAATTGTGTTTTGAGTGGTATGAGTTCTCTTGAACAGGTTAAATGTAATGTTGACTTGGCTTCTAATTATAGGAGTGGTTGTTTAGATAGTGATGATTATAGGTTATTGGATGATGTTAAAAATTTGTATAGTAGTTTGAAGAATATTCCTTGTACTGGTTGTAATTATTGTATGCCTTGTCCTTTTGGTGTGAATATTCCTAAATGTTTCTATGAGTTCAATATGGATAAGCTTTCTGGTAGTAATAATCAGTCTGTTCAGTATAGGTTCCATTTGCATGATGATAAGAAGGCTCATAATTGTACTAAGTGTGGTAAATGTTCTTCTGTTTGTCCTCAGTCTATTGATATTCCATCTTGGTTGGGTGTTGTTGAGGATCATTTTGGTGAGTAATTTTATTTTATATTAACATAAATCTTTAAATAACATTAAGTTAATAAAATATATATACGAATATATTTTACTAATAAAGGACAGATTTAAAATGAAATTTGATTACAATAATATTCAAAATATGGATATTAACAAGATGATGAAATATTTAATATTCATTTCATTTGCAACACAATGGTCACTTATATCAATGATACTTAACTTATTTACAATGGGATTAATAAGAATACCATTATTTATACTGTTAATAATAGATGCACTATCAATGCTTGTATTTAAGGAAAAAACAGTTAAAAGACCATCATTTTTACTATCAAAATTATGGGATCTTATAGAATATATTCAAGGATCAAGAAGTAATCCTGGTTATAGTACTGCTTCCAAATCAGGTTCAGTATCCAATACTTTTAACAATGTAACTAATAGTGTCAACAAAACAAAAAATAAAATCAAAAATGTATTCCATAATCTTAACAGTATAAAGATTAACAATAAAAAATATAATAAGGAACGTGAATTAAACAAATTTAGTTCAGAAATTGGTAAAAAAATAACCGTAGAATATACATCACAGGATAATAAATTACAAAAGAAAACATTTGAATACAAGGACAGAGCAACAACATACATAAAAATGCTAGAATCCAAAGGATACAAAAACTACACCAAATACAACATAAACCCAACACAAACAGAAACATACATAATATTCAACAAAAACAAAGACATAATAGACATAGAAAATAACAAAATACAACTAAAAAAACAAGACAAAAACTACAAATACGTAGTAGACGGATGGCCAAAAAAATAGAAAATAAACCAACATAATCTTCACCACCCCCCAAATCCTTTTTTTAAATAAAATACAAGCAACACATACCCCCCAATATAAGAGGAAAATCTATGAAACTAGTAGTACAAAGAGTAAAAAACGCAAATGTAGAAGTAGAAAACAAAATAGTAGGATCAATACAAGAAGGCTTAATGGTACTCGTAGGCTTCGGAGAAAATGACACAACAAAAGAAGCAGATCACCTAGCCAAAAAACTAATAAAACTACGAATATTCGAAGACGACAAAGACAGGATGAACCTATCAGTAAAAGACATACAAGGAAAACTATTACTTATACCACAATTCACACTATACGCATCAACAAAGAAAAACAGACCATCATTCCACAAAGCATTAAAACCAACAGAAGCAACAAAATTATTCGACTATTTCTGCAAAAAATGTTCCGAAGAAATACCAGTACAAACAGGAATATTCGGAGCACACATGAATGTAAACCTGTTAAACAATGGCCCAGTAACAATAATACTCGAAAAAACATATTACCAAGAGGATTAAAAGAATTATTTAAAAATTAAACTCAAAAATTTATACAAAAAAAAGTAAAAAGTCCCATAACAAAAAATATTACTAATAATATACAAAGTATATATTAATAAATCAATTATTTAGACATAATAAATTTAGGTGAATTTATGACTGAAAGACCATCCACACAATTTTTAAATGCAATTAATATGAAATTTCCGGGAATACAACGAACAGAAGAAGAATCCCCATTATCCCTATTAATATTTGATGAAATATGCAAATCAGATAAAAATGCATTTTTAGATATGTACAACAGATACGTTACTGGAATAGAAGATGATAATGCCCATGTTTCAGCTATTAAGGAAACCACAAGCAAAGGAATCACATACGATTACGTGTTCATAACAGAATTATATGTGGAAATAAATGGAAAACACACAACATTATACTACTACTTAACTAGAAAATCAACAAGAAATATGAAAAAATGGAAATAAAACATATTTCCCCTTTTATCCCCTTTTTAATATATTATCTATAATTTTAATCTTTTTCTATAAATAAATGACTGCTGAACAATACTAACAGCATACTGTATATCAAATTTAGTTCTAATATTATACGTCACAATATCCGTATTATCCTCTGCAGCATAAGGTTGTACTTGACACTTACGTGACATGTCCAATATACGATCATATGGTAAATTGCATACTATTTCCACATAATCTTCTTTTGGAGTGATTGTAACAAACACCATATCTCTAGTGGAATATTTTATTGTATCTTTCTCAATTATTTCATCCATATGGCCCGTTAAATCATTTATTCTATGTTTTAAATCATCTATGATTTCATCATTTGATGTTTTTAGCACATTATCATCTAATGGTAATGGCTTTTGTTTATTTTTTCTTCTCATAATATATTTATCCTAAAACTGATTATAGTTAAATATTTCTACTTCCAAATATTTAATCGTTAAAAAAAATTAATACTATTTAAAAACTATAATATTAACAGAATAATACTACAGTGATTACATGATAATTCTAAAACCTAGACGTAAAAAGATAGACATTTACATATCCAAAAGTAACGAAATAATCTATGAAGGAAGTTTTACCCTAATAAAATCATACAAACTCCTAATAGATAATATATCAATACAAAAATATCATAAAAAAGTAAGTATTAATGACAAAGAGTTGCTTGAAATATTAAAGAAAGATAAAGTAATACTCACAGATGAAAACGATACACTGATAAGATTCCTTGATGAAGAAAATATATCTTACACCATTCAACATGTCTGTGATAGCTGTTTACAATATAAAGTTACTACATTACTATTAACAAGTGAAGAATACACTCTTTATAGAAAGACTTATTGTAAATACTGTGCCTCTGCATATTTGGAGGATTTTATAGAAAATAATGAATATACAAACTTTACAGAAAGCCGTGTTGACCTATTATTAAACAAGTATCATGATTTGACTAAAATTTTAGATATTATTGAAAATAATTATGATCTTTTAAGCAATCCAGATTTAACATTAGTAGATGTTTTACCTGCTACTGAAGAAGAATATGAGAAAATACATGTTAACTCTCTGGATATTCCATACAAGTTAAAACAGGTACTAAATAAAAAGTTTGATTATCTTTTACCCGTACAGGTTAAGGCAGTTAAAAGCGGATTATTGGATGATGAAAATCTTCTTGTAGTATCATCCACGGCTTCTGGTAAGACACTTATTGGTGAATTAGCAGGGATTACTAAGTGTTTAGAAGAGAAGAAGATGATTTATTTAACACCTCTTGTTGCTCTTGCTAACCAAAAATATCGTGATTTTAAAAGAGATTATGAACAATTAGGGCTTAAAGTAGTGATTAAAGTTGGTCGTAATAGGGTTAAAACTGATGAGGAATTAAATATTGTTGAGGAATCAGTAAGTGATGCTGATATTATTGTTGCTACTTATGAAGGTTTAGATTATATTCTTAGAAGTGGGAAGTATAATGTTTTAAATGAGTTAGGTGTTGTTGTAATTGATGAGATTCATATGTTGGATGATGAAGAGAGAGGTCATAGACTTAATGGATTAGTTCATCGATTGTTATCATTATTTAAGGATGCACAGTTAATTGCTTTATCTGCTACTATTCAGAATGCTCATGAAGTTGCTGAAACATTTAATATGAGTTTAGTTTCCTATGATAAGAGGCCGGTTAAAATTGAAAGACATATTGTTCCATTATATCTTAAAGAAAAAATGAATTTTATTAAGACTCTTTGTCTTAAAGAGTTTAATAATGTGTCTTCTAAGAATTATCATGGACAAACCATTATTTTCACTGATTCACGACGTAATACTGAGATTATCAGCAAGTTTCTTGATAAGAATGGTGTAAGTGCCGCTTCTTATCATGCTGGTTTAACATATAATCGTAAGCTAGAGATAGAAGAATCTTTTATTAAACAGGAATTATCTGCTATTGTAACTACTAGTGCTTTAAGTAATGGTATTGATTTTCCTGCTTCACAGGTTATTTTTGATTCTCTTCGTATGGGTTTTGAATGGTTAACTCCTAATGAGTTTCATCAGATGCTGGGCCGGGCTGGAAGACCCTCTTATCATGATACTGGAAAGGTTTACTTGTTACCCGTAATGGACAGGTACTCCGCTAATGAATATTATATTGCCCAAAAATTAATTAATAGCAGTGTACAAGATGTTAATGTTTTATATAATGCTAATGATGTATATGAACAAGTTTTAGCCGACATTTGTGCTATGGGCCGTACTGATTTGAATAGTCTCAGAAAAGTATATGACGAATTAGAGTTACCTGTAACATTTAAAGAAGCAGTTAATGAATTAAAAGATAATAAATTAATTAAGGTTGAATCAGACAATACTGCTATTCCTACAGAATATGGTTTTGCAGTTTCAAAGTCATTTATCAGAATTTATCGTGCAGAATTTGTTAAAGACAATTTATTATCTGATATTTTGGATGTTTCCCTAAAGTTTGAACAGATTAATAATGTGTATTTATCTGATTCATTGTTGAAAAGCTTTAATAAAGCAGGATTATATCCTAATATCAGACTTTTTTCCGGTGAAAACAGGTATGCGATTTGTAAAGGTAAAATATTGGATGTTCTTGATAAGAAGACTAGAAATTTTATAATTAATATGCACAATGATTTTTTTATCTGTGATTGTTGGGATAGTCCAAGGTGTAACTGTTTAGAAAAGAATATCTCTGAGCATATTATTAATCGTAGGTTACAGGGTTGGAGTCCATCCGAAATTAGTAAGGAGTTTAAAAAAGAGTACTCCCTAGTAATTTATCCTGGTGATGTATATTCTTTTCTTGATCAGACAATTAGATTTTTGGATGTTATCAAGCGTATTGCCAGGGTTTATAAGGTAGATAGTACTATTGATGATTGTGTTCGTACTATTAAAAAGCTTGAAGAAGGATAAACTTCTAGTTTATGTTTCTTTTTTTAAGGATTATATTGTTTACATATTCATATAATACATAGATTACTAGTATTGTAGCTATTATTGTTTCAATTTTACTTATACTTGTTAGAATCATATTATTCTGTATTAATATCATTTTTGTTGTTGCTATAGCACTTATTACAAAGGGAAATGTAAAAGCACTATAACTTGGATAAAATGGTAATCGGATGTGCTTGATTAGTTGGTATAATGAGAATATGTAGAGTATTAATCCTATAATGTATAATGTTGTTATGAATTGTGTGTTTAAAGTATTAAATGAATAATAGTATCCTACGGTTAATATGTTGAATATGGCGGCGTAAATACATATTAACGGTTTATTAGTATCAGTTTTAACTGGGTATTTTATGTACCGGTAACTTACGAGTATGAAGCTTGGTATCATTACTATTAAACCGAAGACAAAGAATATCCATGAAATATCATGTAACTCTAGTATACCTCCACTAATGGAGGCCATTGTTAATCCAATATATACAACCCATAAGCTTCCATAATACTTTTCTATATTGAAATCAAGTATGATATGATGAATTGTGTAATAGATTATTAGCAGCAAATGTAATAATACTCCTATTAACCATATAATTAGGGATAAATAGTAGTTGGTATTCACAATATAAGTGCTTAGTACCATCACTGCCATTGAAAAAGTACCAGAAGTGCTTAAAATTACAGGGTTAGATAGTTCTTTAAGTAATTCTTTTCTATAATATACTAGTTTTAATAATAGGATTAATATGATAGTCAGGCCTAATAAGAATGTTATACTTTTAATAAGGTTATCCTCGAATAAATTTCCTATTGATAATACTGCTAGTAATGTGCCGCTAATGGCTATTGGCATGTTTTTTATGATGTTGTTCATTCTATTACCATATTATTTTTCTTCTTATAATTATAATTATGAAATGTTTCATTTAAATATTTAAAACAACTTATATTATCTATAAATAAGATAAATAAATAATATGTTTAAAAGTATTATAGATGTAAGCTCAAGAGACACTGATGCATTAGGTCATGTGAATAATACTTCAATACCCTTATGGTTTGAAACATCACGAAATCCTCTTTATAAAATATTTAATCCTACAATGGAATTAAATCCTAAAACATGGAATCTTATAATGGTACATACTGAATTTGATTACTTGGACCAAATATTTTTTGGCAAAACTATAGAAATCAGAACATATGTGGAAAAGATAGGTAATACTTCAGTTACTGTTTACCAGGAAGCATGGCAGGATGATAATTTAACAGCCAATGGAAAGGCAATTCTTGTACAGTTTGATTTTAATAAGCAGGAAAAAGTATTGATTCCAGAGAATATACGTAAAGAATTAGAAAAACATTTATTTGTGGAGTGAAAGAAGAATGTTATATAAATATCATGTTGCAATCATCAAAGATCAGGTTGTAGTAACGGATAAATATTATCAGGAAGATGAAAAGCCTGATGATGAAGAATATAAAAAGTTAATTCAACAATACGAAGCTGATGAGCTTGTATTAAATACTGTTACTGATACAGAACTTGAATTGTTTGAAAAAGAAGTTATTGATGTTGAAGCATTAAAAAATTAGAATACTCTATTTTTTCCCTAAAAAAAATAATGATAGTGGTGTGATGATATTAATAATCACCACTTCTTGGAATTGCTCTTGTAAGAATATATGGTAATATAATCATTATCATTAACAATATGAATTCTATTATCAAAGTAGTAGTATCTACAAATATTACATTAGTAAATACTGCTTGTATCCATAATATGAATGATATTACAGGTATTATATAAGTTACTAATAATATCCATTTTTTTCCTAGTTTTAAGAATGTTGCATTTTTATTAATTCCAGGTAAAAGTTTGTCTAAACCATAAATTACTGCTAATAATATTGTTTGTAATGTTACATTCAATAATAAACCGAACTGATTTACGAATGTGTCAAATACGCCTAGTAATGTACTTCCATATGTTGTTGCAAATAATAATGATATTACAAATGCAACAATACTGATTATTGAAACTGCTCTTGACCTTGATATATTGAATTTATCCTGAACTGATAATGCCAGTGGTTCTATAATTGATATGTTTGATGTTATTCCTGCAAACAATAAACATAAGAAGAATAATGGACCTATAACATATCCTAATGTTCCCATTACATTAAATATTTCAGGGAATGCTACAAATGCTAATCCAGTTCCCTGTGATACTAGTTCACCTATCGGAATATTATTTGTTGTACTCATAAATCCTAGGATACTGAATACTCCTGCTGCAGTAAATACTTCAAAACTACTGTTTGCTATTGCTACTGTCAGTGCACTTCGTGGTATGTTAGTTTCATCTGGAAGGTAACTAGCGTATGCTAGTGTGATTGTCATTCCTATACTTAATGAAAACAATATTTGCCCGAATGCTGCTACCCATATGTTTGGATTGAGCACTGAATTCCAGTCTGGTGTGAATAATGTGGTTAATCCTAGTGATGCACCTGGTAGTGTTACTGCAAATGCTACTATGATTATCATACATATGAATAATAATGGTGTTAATATACGATTTGCTTTTCCGACACCATCATTTAAATTTCTATGTGAAATAAACCATACTATTGCCCATACGATTATTAATGCTATTAATACGTATATTGCTATGCTGAATAATCCTGAGGGATCTGCTGAGTTTTGTAATATTGTGTTTGTAAAGAATTCTTCAGGTTTTGGTCCCCATCCCTTGAAGAAGCTTAAAGGTACATATATCAGGTCCCACGATACTACCACAACGTAATATGTTAGTATTAGAAATGGTGATGCTTGTATAAACCAGCCAATGTATTCATATTTGCTATTTATTTTATGTGCTATTTTACTTATTCCTGATTTGAATTTGTAACCTGCCCCGTATTCTACGAATAATAGGGGTATTCCGAGGAATATTATTGATAGGATGTAGGGTATTAGAAACGCTCCACCACCATTAGTATATGCTACATATGGGAATCGCCATATGTTTCCTAATCCAACGGCGGATCCTATCATTGCTAGTAAAAAGCTCAGGTTACTGTTCCATTTTACTTTTTCATCCGTCATTTTTTCACTATATATTTTTTTGATATATCATATTATGTACTTTTTAAGTAATATAAATTATGAATAAATAAGTAATTCTTTTAATAACGGAATTAAATTTATTTTCCAAATAATTCACTGGCTTTTTTCATAACTTCTATTATTTCTACACCAAATGGACATCTTTCTTCACATTTTTTACAGCCAAAACATAATGAAGCATGAGCATCCAAATTATTATAATGTTCACGTATACTCTCTGGTACTTCTTCATGAACTACTGCAAGGTCATAAAGCTTGTTTACCATAGCTATGTTTATTTCAAATGGGCATGGTGCACAGTGTCCACAATATGTGCATTTACCTAAATATGAGTGTTGTGGTGCTGTTGTAAGTATTTTGGAAAAGTTTTTTTCCTCTTCGGATGCTTTTTCATAATATAATGCATCATCTAATTCTTTTATACTGTTTATTCCTACAAGTATTGATTTTGATGATGGTCTTGTTAGTGCGTAGTGTATACATTGTAATGGTGTCATTGCTATACCGAATGGTGAGTCTTCTTTGTTAAATAGTCTTCCTCCTGCATATCCTTTCATTACTGTTATTGCTGTGTTTGTGTCTTGACAGGTTTGGTATAGTTGTGATCTTATTGGCTGTATTCCTCCCAGGTCTTGTGAATATTTTTCTTTTTCAAAGTAGTCATCCAGTACTACTGGTGGCATCATGTCAAATGCTGGGTTTAGGCTGACCATTAGTAATTCTATTTCGGGGTTGTTTGCTGCTAGTAATCCTACTTCTGGGTTGTGTGTACTTAATCCTATGTGGTGTATCGTGTTTTCTTCTTTTAGTTTGTGTACGTAGTCTATGAATTCTCCGTTCATGATTTTTTCGTATTCTTCTACTTCATCTACGTAGTGTATCATTCCGAATTCTATGTGGTCTGTTTGTAGTCTTGTGAGGAGGTCTTCGAATGCTGGTATTACTTTATCCATTTGTCTTGTTCTTACGTATTGGTTGTTTTGCCATGTTGATCCTATGTGCCCTTGTATTATCCATTTGTCTCTGTTTTCGTGTATTGCTTTTCCTAGGTTACTTCTTACTTCTGGGTCGGACATCCAGCAGTCTAGGAAGTTGATCCCGTTTTTTTCGCAATGTGTTATCATTTTTTTTATTTCTTCATAGGGTTTTCCTGCTATCCATTCGGCTCCGAATCCTATTTCGCTTATTTTGTAATTGGTTTCTCCTACTTTATTGTATTTCATTATTTTACTCCTTATGTTATTTTTTGTATTTTTTGGTATATGTGATTAGTTATTACATTTTTTTAGGTATGGCTAAATTTATATATTTATTTGGATATATTTAGTATTAATAAATGTATTAAGAGGGTTTGTAGTATGGATGAAAATCTTATGAATGCTATAATAGGAATTTTAAGTATTGTTGTTCCGATTATAATTTTAATTGTTATTGTTATTATATTCTTTTAATTAATTTTTCTTTTTGTAATACTTTAGTTAAGTATATTTATCACTTTTAATATAATATTAGTAATACATAAATATAAAAAAGTAATATTTAGTTATTGATACTATTAAACAAAAAGTTAAACAAATACATAATACTTGAACAAAGGAGAGAAAAAATGAATAAAAAAACAGGAGTACTAATAATAGGACATGGAAGTAAAATGCCATATAACAAAGAAGTAGTTACAACAATAGCACAAAAACTAGACAAAAAAATAGAAAATACAGTAGAAAGTGGATTCATGGAACTAGTAGAACCAAACATTCCACAACAAGTAAATAAACTAAAACAACAAAACATGGACAGAATAATAGTAGTACCAGCATTTCTATCACATGGAATACATACCAAAGTAGACATTCCAACAATACTACGACTACCTCACAGTCATGAAGGACTAGAACATTCACACCACCACCATCACCACCACCATGATGATGAACGAGAAGCTAAATCTGAACTAATAGATTTTGATGGAGAAATCATATACCTAGATCCATTTGAATCAGACGATAAAATTGTAGATATTGTAGAAAAAAGATTAAAAGATGTATTAAAAGATGATAAAATAAATAAGGATAACACTGGAATCTTATTAATTGGTCATGGCAGTAGTTTACCTTATGGTAAAATAGTGTTAAATGATATTGCTGAAAAAACAAGGAAAAGATTAGATGATTATATTATAGAATTAAGTTTTATGAGAATTGAGACACCTTCAATACCGGAATCTTTTGAAAAATTACAATCACAGAATTTTGATAATATTATTGTATTGCCTGTTTTCCTGGCTGATGGTTTACATACTAAAAGTGATATTCCATTAACTCTGGGTTTAGAAGCTGCAGAATTAGATTTTGATTATCCTAAGAAAGATAAACAAATTGATTATGATGGTAATATTATTTATTTGGATCCTCTTAAGGCTGAAGATGAGATTATTGAATTGGTTGAAAATAGGATTGCAGGTTATATTTAATATAGGGTATTTGATGATTTATTCAAATATTCTTAAATTTATATAAATAAAGTATAATTAATTTTTTATTCAAGTAACCTAGATTTATATAATATTGGAATTTAATATAATAATACCTGAAAAGGTACATTCATATCATAAAAAACTTATTACAAATATATTTCATAGAGAATTTAAAACTTCTTTATGAAAAAATATTTTAAAAAAAACTATTTTTATCAATAAATTAATTAATAATTACTAAATATACGAGAATAAATATAATAATTCTAGAAAAAGAGTTTTGGCCTAAATTATTTAATGTCGTAGATTCTAATTTAACTTTTTTTAATTATGAATATCATTTAATTGTAGTCTATAAATCTATTTTTAAAGTATTTGTTTAAAATAAGTTCTTTTTTTGAAGGTTAGATGTATTTTGTAGTATGATTTCTAAAAATGATGGAATTTTGTGGAAAACCACCATTTTAGTATTAATTTTTTGTGTAGTACTATTTTATTGTTATTGTTATTTATACTTTTGTAGTGTTTTTTGGTGTGCGTGGGGGATGGTGTGTTGTTTGGGGGTTTTCCATTATTATGGGGGTGGAGGTTAGTATTTTTTTTTAGGTTGTTTTATATTTGTTTATTGTATTTTGGATGAATGTTATGTATCTTTTATCTTCTGTAAGTGTTGTTTTTAGTGTTTCGAAGATTTTCTTTAGGTTGTAGGCGGTTGCATAGAGTTGTAGTATGTTTTCTATTTTTTCTCGTCCTCTGTAGAATATTGTGTCTAGGTGGTAGAATTGTTTTAATGTGCCGAATGGTGATTCTACTGTGGGTGCTCGTTGTTTGTATATTTTTTTTGCGTTTTTTTCTTGCATTTTGGTTATCATTTCTCTTTTTTCTGGTGATCCGTAGATTGTGTATGTTTTATGGTGTTGTTTTTCTGTTAAACATTCTTCTCGTAGTGGACAGTCACGGCAGGCTTCTGTATTAACGTATATTCTCTTGGTTTCGTCAGGTAGTCCTTTGGCTGTTTTCTTTTCATCATGAACGATGTATGTGTATTCGTTGAAGAGTGGGTATCCCATGAAGCATTCTATGTAGTTTTCCTCGTAATGTATTTTTGCATTGTCTAAACTGAAGGGGTTGGTTCTTCTTTTGCCTTTGTCTATTCTGGATTGTGTTGCGTTGTAAATGTATCCTTCTATGTTTTCTTTTTTTAGGAATGAGAATGTGGTTTCGGTGTTGTATCCTGCATCGGCTAATACTTCTTCTGGTTTTTCTGGACTGTTTTCTATTGCTCTTTGTAGTGTTGGTGGTAGTTCATAGTGATCTGTAGCATTCTGTGATGCATAAATGCTTAAAAATAACTGTGACGTTGTATCAACACAAGTTTGAATATTATATGAAATTTGCTTCTTTTTCTTCTTATTCAACATCCAACGTGCATCCGGATCATATAATGGTATTTTCTTTTTACCATATATCCGCATTTGGATTTTTGCTTCCTCTAGAAACATTATCTTTTGTTCAACAGTCATGTTCTTGTTATAATAAAATTTTTGTGCAGGCTTTTTAAGTAAATCAACCTCATTACTTCCATATCGCTCATTTTTAAGAATTATTAACAGTCTTCTTAAATCTTTCTTTGTAATATAATTAAAAGGAGCATTACACGCCTTTAATATAGTACCATCAATAGCAACCCGATTAAAACAGGTTATACCATAATCATATGCAAACAACAGTGTTTTAGACAGAATTTCCGGATAATAATTCCGAAAATATTCCCTATAACGCCGGACACTAGTACGCGAAACACTAACACCCTCCATAATCAACTTAAACACCGAATCAGTCTTCGTAAACTCTGATATATCTCCAGGAGAAAACTGTTTAATCACATGACAATATAAAATTAAAGTCAACATTTTCTTAGCATCCAAACGTGGCCTACCACGCTCTTTACATTCAAAAGCTTCATAAATCGAGCTACAATACATTTCTACAAAGAACATCACAAAAAACACAACATGATCTTCATCAATATCCTCGATATAACATCTTTCCACAAAATTTTTCAAAGATTCATCAAACTTCTTAGAAATCATAAACCATCATCACACGAAAAATTAATACTAAAATTACTTTAAATCAAATAAAAAGAATATAACAAAACCCATATAATCTAATTCTAATAAAAAAACTATAAATTTAAGTATAACTAATTATATACTCTTTAATTTAATTATAACTAATTAAAAATATAGTATTAATAATATAAATACTTAATTATAAAATAATAATAAAAATAAAAGATTAAAACAAAGAAAAATAGTAAAAACTACGAAATAATAATAAAAATAGATTTAAAAGTATTACATATGTTTTATGGAAATAAGAAAATAAGAAATATTAAGAAGTTTACTTAAAAATAGAATGATTTAAAATGATTAAATAAGAAAATAAGTTAGTACATATTTTTGGTCAAAACTCGTATTATTTAATACATGTTTTTAAATTTTTTTTATGATGTTACTTATTTTCAAAATTAGGATGTTAAGTACGTATTTGGGTAAGTATCATTTTATTTTTAAGGTTATGATAGTATCAACAGGTTAATTGTTGATACTATTTTCTTTCTAAGGATTTTTTTAGTTGATTTATAACCTTGATGTGTTTAAATATTATGTTTTTCATTTGTATAGGAGGTTAGAATTTTTCTTTTAGGTGTTAGTCTTTTTAGGCGATTAGTATATGACTTTTTATTTATATTATGTTTTATAGAATGTTATTGAGGTGTATAATATTAAATGCTTTATTTTTTTGTTGTTTTGATTTTCATCCTCCTTTTGTTTTCTTTTTTTTGTGATTGATTAGTTTTTTATAACTATTGTTATTTTTTTTCTTGTCACAATTACTAATATAATAACAATGTTATATAAAGGTTTTGGTAAAAAAGAATAGAAAAATAAAAATTTAAAAAAAAAATAAAAAATAATCAAACCAAACTATTCTGGTTTAATACTCTCTGGCTCATTATCTAAATCAATAATAGCTTGATTTTCAAGGTTTTCAGGACCTAACGGTGTGTGAGTTGAAAGATAAACTGTCGGATTTTCTGATATGAATTCACGTACATTATCTAAAGTTTCACGTGCCTTATCAACATCTTCAAAGACCACAGACAACTTATTTGCATATAAAGCTTCATCAGTATATGTAACATCACCATGAATCATAACATACTTATCATCATCTTCAACAATCACTATACTGTTTCCAGTTGTATGTCCTGTTGCTTCTATAAGATAAATTCCGTCAACAATTTTCTCTGATTTTTCAAAGTTATGATAAGATCCACTGGTAAATTCAACAGGAACAATGTTATCTCCTTCAAGTTTCATTTCCTCTGCTTCTGTTTTAGATATGTATACTTTTGCATCAGGAAAACTTCTAATTTCACCTGTATGATCATCATGTTTATGTGTAATTAGTATTTTTGACACATCTTCTTTTTTGTAACCCAGATTTTCCAGTGCAGTTACATAATCCGTGATTTTTTCTCCCACATATAAAGGTGCTTCATCATTACGTGGAATTTCTGGAGTTTCTTTTGGCATACCAGTATCAACAAGGATTATTTCATCACCAGTGTCAATCACATAGTTTTGTAGGCTTGACCTGTATTTGATTGTTGGATCAAATTTGTCTACTCCTTCTTCTCCACCGAATGCGAAGGATTGTGTCATGAACCCGTTTTCGTATAACTTTACTGCTTCAATTTTCATAATTATCAGAAATTATAGTTGATTGTTTAAGTAGTTTTGTATACCTATTTTTTCGATGAGTTCTAATTGTGCTTCTGTCCAGTACATATCTTCTTCTTCATCTTTTAGGTATTCTTTCATTAAGTCATATGTGGTTATGTCGAATATTCCTGATTCCATTAAGTCAACAATTACTTTGATTCCATCTTTGGATACTTGTAAATCAGATTTTAAATATTCTTGTACATCTTCATATAATTTTTGTGCAGGCATTTCATTTTGTACTAATGTTCCACCTAAATCCATGATTCTGTCCATGAATTGTTCTACAAATTCTATTTCTTCGGTTGCATGACCCTGATATTTTTCTTCAAGTTTTGTGAATCCTTGTGCTCCGAATATTTTTGCTTGCAACCTGTGTTGCATTGAATTTGATGATAACTCGGTTACTATCATTTGTAATACTTTTAATGTTTCTTCTTTATTTGCCATATTTAATTACCTCACATATATTTTAGACTTAACTCAGTTAAGACTATTTAAATATTTAGTAAACAAAATATATAAACATTATTTTATTTCTACAGATTTTTCAGAAATCTCATATAATCTGTCCTTAAAATCTACTAATTTCTCTTCATCAATCATATCCGAAACTCTTGTTTCCCACTCAATACTAAATTTTAATAAGCTAAAAACTGTTAATTCACCATCCTTTGTTAGTGACAATACATTTTTACTTTTGTTATTCTTATCTCTTCGTCTTTCAACCAAACCTTTTGATTCTAATTTCTTAAGCATCTTAGCAACATTTGCCTCAGAAACATACATTAAATCTGCCAAATATTTCTGGGATACGTTTTTATTATAGAAAATGTTGAATAAATATAAAAATTCTTTAGTAGTGATATTTTTATTTTTTAAATGATTTTTTAGAAAATTGTTATAATTTAATAAAATATATTCCATGTACATAGTAAATGGTGTGAAATATTTTAGTTCTTCTTCCAAGTTAAATTTAACCATAATACGACTCCTATATATTTATATTTGTGTATTAAATTATTAATTTTAATTTGAAAATAAAAGAAATATTGTGGACGAAAAATGTTAAGTGTAAAAAAATAGATTAAAATGGATTATGAATCATAATCCTATAAAGAATTAACGAAAAGAATGAATTTATTGTAGTACAAATCCACCGTTTGGTGATATTACTTGACCAGTTAGGTATCCTGCTTCGAGAATGTATCCTAGTGCACCTGCAATATCTTCAACGTCACCTATACGTCCGATTGGTATGGTTGCTGCCAGTGCATTTAGTTCATCCTGGTTTACTCCTCTTAGCATATCTGTCATGATCATTCCAGGTGCTATAGCATTTACTCTAACTTTTCTTGGTGCAAATTCTAGTGCTAATGCTCTTACTAATCCAATTACTCCTGTTTTTGCTGCACAGTAGTCTGCTTGGTTTATGACTCCTGTCATTCCACCTACACTTGCAGTACATACGATTGCTGTGTCACGGTCTACCATGTATGGTAGTGCTAGGTGACTCATGTGCATCATACTTACAAGGTTTGTGTTTATTACTCTTTCATATTCTTCTGGTTGAAGGTCTATGAAGTTACAGTTATTGGTTATTCCTGCATTGTTTACTAGTGCATCGATTGTGTCACCGAAGGTTTCTATTGTTGTGTCTACTAGTTTTTTACAGTCTTCGAATTTACTTACATCTGCTTGTACTGCTATTGCTTCTACTCCATATTCTGATTTAATTTCTTCTACTAATTCTTCGGTTATTTGTTTGGATGAGTCGCTTCTGTAGTTTATTGCAACATTATATCCCAGTTCTCCTAGTTTTAATGCCATTGCTCTTCCCAATCCTCTTGATCCACCAGTTATTATTGCATTTTTTGCCATACTATAATTTCCTCCAAATTGTAAATTTTCTAATTTTTTTATAGTTTTTAGTAATTATTATCATCGACTTTATTAATAAAATTTTCGATAATTTATAATGATTTATAATGATAAAATTTTTAAGATACAACACACCCATTAATTAACACCAAAAAACAAAAATAATAACAAACAATACAAAGGAGCAAAACTATGAAAAAACTATGCATATTCGACTTCGACGGAACATTATTCGACACACTACCTGACGTAGCAACATGCTTCAACCAAACATTCCAAAAACTAGGATACGAAGCACTAAACCTGGAATTCTACAAAAAATCACTGGGCGGAAACATAGATGAAATCCTAGCAAAAATCCTAAAAGAAAACAACACACCAGAAAACATAGAAGAAGTAAAAAGCACATACGAAAAAATATACCATAACAACCCAAAAGAAAACACTAAAATATATGCAGGAATACATGAAACACTAAACAAACTACAAGAAAAAGGATACATCCTAGCTATAAACTCAAACCGGGATCCCAAGTCAATAAAACATTTCCTAAACAAATATACGCCAAATATAAAATTCATAGACATACAAGGACACGTATCCTACAACCCATCAAAACCAGACCCATACGGAGCAAATACAATAATAAAAAAAGCAAACGTAACAAAAGAAGAAACAATATACATAGGAGATTCACATACAGACATACAAACTGCAAAAAATGCCAACATTGACTGCATACTAGTTACCTGGGGATATGGAGTAGGAAATGTTTACCAAGACAAGTACCCAGTTAAAATAATAAATAAGACAGAAGAAATAACAGATTTTCTAGATTAATCAACAGTTATCATTTTATTCATCAGATTACCTTTTTTTAATACTATTTTTGTAGAATTTATGTCTGTTCAAGTTTCTATAGAATGAGTAAATCCATACCAAACCAACAATTATTATACAAACAGTGTATATGTAACTGTTTTCATTTAACGGATTAAAAGTAATATAAGTTATAATAAAAATCAGAAATAAAATAAATGCAGAACCAGTTACAAGTAATTGAATTCTTGATAACTTATCTAACTTACGAATTTTCAATTTGAATCATCCCACATAATAACTAAATAATAAATCATCATATATTCCTAGTTTTTGAAACCCCATACACCATAGATTACATTAAATAATAGTCTATTAAAGATAATATTTAGAATTTTTCATGTAAAAAATAAATAAATTAACAAACAAAAAAGAATATATGAAACTTCCAGAACAATTTAAAGAAGAAAATATAGAAAATATCCGCATATACCATTATGTAGAAGAATTAGTTGTTAGTTATAAATCCCACATGGAACCATTAATTGAAGAAACAGGCATCTCACTAACCGAATGTCCCTTTTTTATCCGAATAGGCTTTTCAGAGAATAGTAATCAACAAGAACTAGCTGAAATGTTTAACGTTAGTGAAGGTTACACTGCAAAATTACTCAGAAAATTTGAAGACAAAGAATTAATTTCAAGACGAGAAGATCCTAACAATAGAAGAAAAAAGATAGTGACCCTAACAGAAAAGGGTATACAGAAAATAGAAGAAATTATGTCACTAGTCGACCAATGGGAAGAAAAAGTTAGCAGAAATATTAGTGATGATGATTATAAAATTGTTAAAAATGCATTGTTTAAAATGGTGAATGAACAGTAATCTCATATTTTCATTCAATTAACTATTATAAAAAAAATATTGATATGGAGGGAGGTTAAAAGTTTTTATTCATCAAATACGGTAGCTACTGATGCTACAGTATGTGATTGTTTTGGTTTTTCATATTCTATTTTTGTATCTGCTTTTGATTTTTTAATATAATCAGAGAAGTCCCTGTTATATAGTGATGCTGCTAGCAGTACTACTGCACATGATCCTATGTTATGTACTAGTGCTCCTGTAATTGGGTTTAGCCATCCGAGTACTGAGCATATTATTGCCAGTGCATTTATCATCATGGATATGGTTATACTTAAATGTATTATGAACAGTGTTGAGTTAGATAGTTTTTTAAGGTATGGTAATTTTTCTATGTCATCTCCGAGAAGTGCTATGTCTGCTGCTTCTATTGCTATGTCACTACCCATTCCACCCATTGCTACACTTACATTTGCAGTTTTTAGTGCTGGTGCATCGTTTACACCGTCTCCTACCATGCACACTGTTTTTCCAGAGTTTCTTAATTTTTCTACTAGTTCAACTTTGTTTTCAGGCAGTAATTCTGAGTGTATGTTTTTTATCCCTATTTTGTTTGCAAAATAGTTTGCTGCTTTATGATTGTCTCCTGTGAGGAGTTCTACACTAGTATTTAGGTCATTTTCTAGTGAGTTTACTACTGGTTTTGCGTTTTCTCTTAGTACATCTGATAGTCCTATGATTCCTATTATTTTTTCGTTTAATGCTACTATGATTGATACTTTTCCTTCGTTTCTTAGTTTGTCTAGTTTTTCTGTTTCTTCTTTGGTTATTTGCATATTGTTTTCGTTCATGAATTTAATTGTTCCGGAGTATATTGTGTTGTTTTTGTATACTGCTTTTACTCCTTTTCCTGGAATCATGGTGAATTCATCTGGGTCATTATATGCGTATCCTTCTTTTTTTGCATGGTTTACTATTGCTTTTCCTATTGGGTGTTCTGATTTGACTTCTGATATTGTTACTTGTTTTAGTAGTTCTTGTTCGGATATTTTGTTGTCGAATGATATTATGTCTGATACTTCTAGGTTTCCATAGGTTAGGGTTCCTGTTTTATCGAAGGTTATTGTATCTACATTTCCCATGGTTTCTAGTGCTTGTCCTGATTTGATTAGTACTCCTTGTTTGGTTGCTTGTCCTATTGCTGCCATGATTGCTGTTGGTGTTGCTAGTATTAATGCGCATGGACAGAATACTACTAGTATGGTTACTGCTCTTTCTATGTTCCATGTTACTACGTATGCTCCTATTGCTATTAGTAGTGCTATTGGTACGAGCCAGGTTGCCCATTTGTCTGCTATTCTCTGAGTTGGTGCTTGTTTTTCATCTGCTTCTTCTACCATTCTTATGAGTTTTTCTAGTGATGAATCTTTTCCTACTTTGGTTGCTTTTATGTCTATTGCCCCGTATAGGTTTAGGGTTCCTGCGAATAGTTCGTCTCCTACTGTTCTGTCTAGAGGTAATGATTCTCCAGTCATTATTGATTGGTCTACGGATGTGTCTCCAGTTATTATTGTTCCATCTACTGGTATTACTTCTCCTGGTAGTACTCGTAGGTAGTCGTTTATTTTTATTTCTTCTGCTTTTACTATTTTTTCTTGTGTTTCTCCGTTGTTGTTTATTATTAATCTTCCTTGTTGTGGTTTTAGGTTAATTAGGTCTTTTAGTCCTTGTTTTGATCTTTCTACTATGTAATCTTCTAGGAGTGCTCCTAGTGCCATGATGAAACATACTTCTCCTGCTGCGAATATTTCGCCTATGAATATTGATGCTACCATTGCCATTACTATTAGTAGTGCTGATGATACCCAGTGCTCATATATGAGTCTGGTTAGTGCTAGGTATACTAGTGGTATTCCACATATTATTATGGTCATCCACGCCGGATCGAGGTATATTGGTACTGATGTTCCTGTTAGTACTAGTATTAGGCTCATTAGTAAGAATATTCCTCCTATTATCGTCATTTTTAGCCCTTCAAGGGTTTTTATAATTTTTGTTATTTGCATAAGTATTACTCCTATTTAAATAAATTTGCTTACAAGTAATACTTTTGTAATACTAGTATTTAAATGAATTTACTAAAAAGTAATACTTTTGTATTACTAAGCATAAATATTATTCGTAAAGCAATACAAATAATCATAAATAATTTAACCCAATAAAAAGAATAACTAATATCATACTACTAAAAAGATCTTCAACAAAACTAAAGGTACAAACCCATGATAAAAATAGCCATATGTAACGTAAAAGACTTAAAACTAGAAAAAGCAATAAAAAAAGTCTCCCAAAAACGACAAGAAAAAATAAACAAATACCATTTCACGAAAGATAAAAAACTATCCTGTGGAGCAGAACTACTACTTAACCACTTATTACAAGAAGAAAATATAACAAATCCCATATACGAAGAAGATTTTTATAAAAAACCATACATCCAAAACCATAAAATAGAATTCAATCTCAGCCATAGCAAAGAAATGGTAGCCTGTGCAATATCAGATAAACCAATAGGAATAGACATAGAATACATTGATAAAAACATTGACCTAGACATTGCAAAACACTACTTCTATAACAATGAATACGAAAACATCATCCAAGCAAAAGACCAAGCAAAAGAATTCTTCAAATACTGGGTATTAAAGGAAAGTTTCATGAAATATACCAGTTTAGGCTTTAATATTAACTTAGATGAATTTAACATAGACTTACAAGAAGAACATATAAATGTAATACTAAAAAATAAGGAAAAAACAAAAAAACAAATACAAAAAAATAAAGACAGAACTATAAAACTAGAAAACATAAAATTTAAATTATTCGAATTAAAAGATTACATGTTAGCAATTTCCAGCCAAGAAGTTATGAATGATTACAAAGAGATTAATATACAAGAACTATAATTATAAGTTAAAAGAAAACCATAAATAAATAATAAGAAATAATAATTCAAATAAGAAACAAAATCATAATCAAGAAATAAATTAATAAATAAATATTTAAATAACATTCAGGAGATGAAAATCGATAAGAAATACGAAGGAAAGGATTTAATAATCGCCATTGATGATCGTGTTGACACAATAAATGCACCTGAATTCGAAAACGAGATAATGAATGAAATAGGAAACTTTGATTCATTAACATTAGACTGTACAAACTTAGAATACATCTCCAGTTCAGGATTACGAGTTCTAGTAAAAGTAGAAAAAACACTAAAACCAAAAAATATTCCATTCACAATCAAAAACATCAACAAAGCAATTCAAGAAATCTTCTCATTATCCGGATTTGATAAAATACTAAAAATAGAATAAAATCCCTGATAGTTAAAGAGACATGAATTCTTTAACTTTAAAAACATCAACACCCTTTTATTTAGTTTATCCCAAAAAAAACAAAATATTACTAATTCTAAGAAAAAATATTACACTAACTACCAAATTCACACCCCAAAAAAATACACAACAAGAACCCCAGATAAACTATTAAATTATAAAAATAGAAACAATATAAAACCATACCCCCATATAATATAATATGAATATTAAGACAATAAATTATAAAAGATATGGCGTTTATTTACTCTCACTATTCATTATTTCACTAGGTGCCTCCTTATCAATCAAAGCCAATCTAGGAACCTCACCACTAATTTGCATACCATATGTTTCAAGTTTAATTACAAAACTAAGTGTAGGCACTACCAGCTTCATATTTAATATCCTGCTAATTTTTCTACAAATACTACTTTTAAGAAAAGACTTTCATAAAAGACAATACTTACAAATACTAATAGGAACAATTTTCAGCATATTTATAGATTTTACATTAATGCTAGTAAATCCAATTAATCCCACTGATTACATATCACAGTTATTACTATTACTCACCAGTTGTATTGTCATGGCATTTGGTGTTTTACTTGAAATTAAAACAGAAGTAGTTTATCTGCCAGGTGACGGTATTATTGTAGCCATAAGTGAAGTAGTAGTAAAAGAGTTTGGTAAAGTAAAGCCTTTCATAGACACATCATTTGTTATAACTGCCGCAATACTATCAGTAGCCTTTTTAGGCTATCTTGCAGGCGTACGTGAAGGAACAATCATATCCGCACTAATCATTGGACCAATACTCAGAGTTATGAGAATCCACCTCAGTTATTACATAGATCAGTTTTTAAAATAATATTAATTATCCCATTTTCCGAATAACCATGTGTTATCAACCAGTTCAAAATCTGCTACCGTATGTAATGTCCATACACCCTTCATACCATATACTTTTGCATCAAGAGTTACATCAGCTACTAATTGAGCATGATTTCCCATAACTTTTATCCTCGGATTTTGGATTGTTGATTCATAATAATTTAATGTATTATCCATGATTTCCCCAATAAACTCCTCCTTTGTCTGAGTTTTACCAGACATATGCGTTAATGTATATCCATCAAGTATTATTTCATGTAATTTTTCTTCATCCTTATCAATCATGGCTTGCTGAAATTTTTCAAACTGTTCTAAAACTTTTTTCTGCTCATCATTTAATGTTTCGTTAGATATGATTTTTACATTACTCATCCTATCAAGTCCGGTCCTCTTTTTTAACAAAATTGAATACTATACTTTGAATTTTATTTTTTAATGTTAATATAATTTCTAAAAAATAGCTAAATATTCCCAGATTATTAATTTATCGTTTTTTTCTAATGGTATGAAAAATTTCATTGGAATTAATATATTAGTTTAAAATAATATCTATTCTACCTTTGTTTTATTATAAAAAAATGTTAATATAACATATTTTCCTTTTCCAACAACATAAAAGAACTTATTAATTAAATAAAACAAACTAATATTAACTATATAATTGTATATGGTAGGAAGTGATAACATGTATTATTTAATAGGTGAAAGATTAAAAGAATGCACCCAAGAAGAATTATCAAATACGAATAAACAATATGTTGCACTTCTTACATCGAAGGAATGGACTGATGAAAAACATCTATTTAAGATGGGTATAGATTTTGAACCAAAAACTACAGATATACGCGTAACAAAAGCAGAAGAAAACTATGATTCTATAACCGGCACCTTTTTCATACCAAAAAGAAAAGATTTACAATCTGAAGAAGATAAGTTTGCCTTTGCTTTAGATGAAAAGGGAATTGTATTCATTGATGATACAAGAGCATCAAGGAAGATTATTAAAAAGATACAGAGAACAAAAAAATGGAGACTTCCCAGTCTTGAACGGTTCATATATGATTTTCTTAATGAAATTATTAAGGACGATTTTCGCATACTTGAAAGATATGAGGATGAACTTGACAGTATGGAAAGTAAAATAATTAATGATAACGATTCATTAACATCCAAACGAGTTAATGAAATCAGGATAGATAACAGGGATTTGAAGAATCATTATGAACAGTTACTTGACTTGGGCGAAGTATTTGAGGAAAATGAGAATCAATTCTTTAAGGAATACAACCTTCGTTACTTCAGATTATTTATTAACAGGGTTGAACGATTACGTGATACATCTAACTCTATAAGAGATTATACGAAACAGATTCGTGATATATATAAAACTCATTTGGATATTAAGCAGAACCATATTATGACCATTCTTACCATGGTTACAACAATTTTCACTCCGTTGATGTTTATTGTTGGATGGTATGGTATGAACTTTAAGTATATGCCCGAACTAGATTACACGTGGAGTTATCCTACATTATTCATTATAAGTGTAATGATTAGTATTCTGATTTTATACTTTTTCCGGAGAAAAAACTGGTTATAACCCCCATTTATTCATTTTCTATCTTGTTTTCTAGGGTTGACTTAATTATTTATATTTTTAGTGGGATAAGATTAATTCTTTTTATATATGATTATTAAGAGTACCTCTAAGAAGTATTATCCTTGTTTTAATGTTTTAAAGTATTTATTTCCCATATTAACAGAGTATTATGAATATATTGTAAAATATTTATCATATGAAGATGATAATTAATATTAATAAATGATTATTGGTGAAATATTTTGAAAGCCGCTGTATTAGATAAGTATGATAAGAATGGATGTGAACTTAGAATAGATGAAATAGCAACACCCCTTGTTGGTAATGATGATGTTTTGATTAAAGTAAAATATGCAGGAGTAAACCCTCTTGATAATATGATAATAAGAGGTGAAGTTAAACTTATAACACCATATAATCTGCCATTAGTATTAGGTAATGAATGTTCGGGTATTGTTGAAGAAGTGGGATGTGATGTTAGCGAATTTAAACCTGGTGATAGGGTGTATTGTAGGCTTCCACTGGATAATATTGGTGCATTTGCTGAATTTGTTAGTGTGGATAAAAATGCTGTTGCAATGATTCCTGATTATTT
Organism: Methanosphaera sp.; assembly: GCA_017431845.1. Classification (GTDB taxonomy): domain Archaea; phylum Methanobacteriota; class Methanobacteria; order Methanobacteriales; family Methanobacteriaceae; genus Methanosphaera. The sequence goes on from JAFRKG010000087.1 coordinate 28,926, forward strand.
GGATTTTGATGAGGCTGCTTGTGTTCCTTTAACTGCTCTTACAGCTTTTCAGGCATTTGATTTGTTGAATGTTAGAAAGGGTGAGAGTGTGTTTATTTCTGGTGGTACGGGTAGTTTTGGGGCGATGGCTATACCTATTGCAAAGAGTTTGGGTTTGAATGTTATTACTAGTGGTAGTAAGAGAAACGAGGATCGTGTTACTAAGTTAGGTGTTGATAGGTTTATTGACTATAAGAGTGAGGATTATTCTGAGATTTTAGATAATGTGGATTATGTTATTGATACTCTTGGTGAGAGTGAGTTAGAGAAAGAGTTTAAGATTCTTAAAAGGGGTGGTTCTCTGGTTTCTTTGAAGGGTATGCCTAATGGTGAGTTTGCTTCTAGGATGAATATGCCTTTGTATAAGAGGTTGTTGTTTGAGTTTGCTGGGTTAAAGTATGATCGTTTGGCTGGTAGGAATAATCAGAAGTATTATTTCTTGTTTGTTGAGTCTGATGGTGATCAGTTAGAAAGAGTTTCCAGTATTTTTGATGAGAATCGTGTTGATGTTTCTGTTGATGAGGTTTTTGATTTGGATCATGTTAATGATGCTCTTGGTAAGGTTTTTAATGGTGGTTCTAAGGGTAAGACTCTTGTTAGGATTTGTTAATCCTTTTTTTCTATTTTTGTTTATGGTTTTTTAATTATTTTTTAATGATTTTTGGTTAATGTTTATATAGTGTTGTTGTCATACTATATACTATACCCATAGGGGTATAGGTAAAATATAATTAACTCCAAAAATTATAAAAACAAAAACATAATATCATTTAAAATCACATATTTAATAAAATAAACAAAACATTTATTTTAGTTTATTAAGACTAATGATCAACCAAAATTTATTACATCCACTAAATAATTGGTTGACCAAACACAACACTTTTTTTAATATATTAATTTAAAATAACAATTTTTGTAAATATTTCAATTACAGAAATATAATACTTTTCATAAACCTATACATAGTAATACTTATTGATAATTATGAACAGGGACATGCACATAACATCCGGATAGAAGAAATTAATGATCATATCAAAGTATGTCCTTATGATGATATTAGAATCGAAATTTAGTTCTATTTTTTTGAAGTTTTTTTAACTTTTTTTAATATTTTTTGATGTAATCTTTATATAGTGTGATTGTCATAACATATATTATACCCATAGGGGTATAGGTAAATATAATTGACTCCAATTATAAAAACTTAAAAAAAGATATCATTTTTAATCACATGTTTAATAAAATCAAAAAGGAAATGTTTATTTTAGTTTATTTAAACTAATTCAACCAGATATAATATAAATGGTTGAAAAACATTACATTTTTTTAAGAATACATAATATAAACTAAATTCATAAATTAAAAAAACTTAAATTAAGTATATTTAATTTGAATTTTAGAATCGGATTTGTAAAAACATTTATATACTAATAAAAGCATAGTATATATTATACCTATAGGGGTATAGGTAAAGTTAAATCACCTAAAAAAGACATGAAGATAAAACAAATATAAACTTATAAACATCAAAAAAGGAGGACAACATAATGCCAAAAACAGTAGATGACCTA
>JAFRKG010000088.1 GCA_017431845.1 Methanosphaera sp.
TAATAAATTTACGCATTCATCATCATCAATATCTTTTCTAACAACATCAACTAATGGTTCACTAAAAAAACCGTCAAGTTTAAGTTGATGACCAACATAATTAGTAATAGGAGAGTTATTTTGTACTTTCATAATATAATATCTATCCTTTTTACTATTTAAAGTTTATTATAGCTTATTTTTTAAAACACGCCCCAAGGGGCGAATAAAACTAGTTAAATTAACATTTAAAAAGAGATTTGAAAAGTATTACTTTTTTGCTAAAAAGTAACTGAAAATTCATCACCACACATTCTGACTACATCCATCACAACCAATAACAAAACAATCAAAGTAGAAAAACAGAACAGCAAAGTAAACATAAACCCTATTAGCCAAACAAGAATAGGAAACAATGCAACAATAACAGGAACAATAGTCGACGAAGAATCAAAACCAGTAACAAATGCAAAAGTCATCGTAACAGTAAAAGACACAACAAAAATAGTAAACACAGACAAGAACGGTAAATACACTGCACAAATCCCAACAAACAATGTGGGACAGGAAAGTGTAAGTGTAGAATACCTTGGAAACGACACAATAAATAGTGCTAAAGCAAATACCACATTCAAAGTAATTAAAAAAGATGCAAAAATAAGTATAAATCCAATACACAATACGAAGGTTGGAAATACTAGCATAACAGGAAAATTAGTAGACGAACAAAACAATCCAATCTCTGGCAAAACCGTAACAGTCAAAGTAAATGATCAAACAATCACAACAACAACTGACAAAAACGGAAACTACCAAGTAGTAACAACAAATGCCAAAGAAGGATTAAACAACGTAACTGTAACCTTTACAGACGACCAATACAACACAGGCAAAGCTACAACAGGCTTCACTGCAAGTAAACTCAAGACAAAAGTAACTGTTGAATCAGTAAATGGAATAATAGGGGAAGACATAACTCTAACAGCCCATGTAACCGATGAAAACGGTAAACCTGTCACGGGAGGAAACCTTGTATTCAAACTAAACGGTAGAAGCCTGAGAACTGATGGCAGATTTGACACAGACAAAGCAGAACCTATCAAATTCAAAGTAGAAAATGGACTGGTAACATTCACAATGAAAGCAGATCTTTACCTACGTGCAGGTAAAAATATCACAGCATCATACAGTGGAAGTTACATGTATGAAAGTGCAAAAGGTAATGTTGCACAGGCAAATATCAAAAAACGAACAGCACAAATAAGTGTGAAAGTAACACCACGTAAGGCAAAACAGGATACAGACATAGTATTTACTGCAACACTAAAAGATGTTACACAGAAAGCCTCCAATAAGGAGTGCCTCACAACAGGGGCATCTGTACTTTTCAAAGTCAATGGTGTAACACTTAAAGATAAGAATGGAAACAAGATACAGGTTCCAGCTAAAAGCAATGTAGTAAACTATGAATATCATGTAGCCAGAGGAACGGCAGGTTATGATCATAATGGAAACATTAGAAACTATACTGTAGAGGCAGTATACGTGAATAACTTATTCTATCCGGATACCCGAAACAAGACAGTATTCAATGTGGATAGAAGCATAGTGAATGTTAACTTCATAAAAACAGTTGTTAAGAATGATAATTTAAGCTTAAAGGCAACATTAACAGATTACGAAAACAAGAATCTTGTTGGAACAAGTAAAATCTGTATAAAAATCAATGGCCATACTTACAAGGAAAACGGTAAAGTACGTTACTTTAATGTAAAAAAATGGTAAAGTTGATTTAGGTAAGATAAAGCTCGCTAAGGGTACGAAGGTTAAGTCAGTAACATTAGTTGCTGGTGAAAAACAAGCTTATCTGGCAGCAAGAGCCACTACAACAGATATTACAACAAGTTAAATATATTGGGGGATTATGTGGTGGTAGAATAACTTTATATTCTTCTTGAATGTAATCCCCCTTTTTTTTATATAATTTTTTATCATAAGTTCATTCAAAATACTCTATTAACCAATTTTCATAATAATGAACATTATCTGTAATTTCATAAAACCAGGACTTAAAACAGTCCATATTATTTTTTTCTAATTTTTCATATTCTGAAATACAGATATCTCCTTTAATATTTTTCCATGCATATTCAATAAATTTTATTAGAGGTAGTGTGGGGTAAAAAGACTTAATCCGGGGATAAATAAGTTAGCACTTAAACTCAGATAAATCATATAACATATCATGAAGTAAATATAAATATAATAATAGAATTTATATTGGACAAGTGAATATTTATGACAGAGTACATTAAAAGAAGTGCTGATAAAGCCAAGGAGTTTGACCTTGAAAAAACATTGGATGTTGATGAATTTAATGATAATACAATTTTGTTGGATTTTCTTAAAAAGAACTATTCATATATCCATCAGGCAATAGAATACGAGGGATATATAATTGAAGAGTACAGTTGTCCATTTTTTAGGGAAGTGGTCTATGATGATAAGGTTGTGGGTTTTTACACCTTTGAATACATATCAGATTTCATTCAAAGGTTATGTATCAACGAGTTCTTTGTAGTACCAGAGTATAGGAAAAACAAGATCTTCATAAACACCCTTAAAAAGCTCATCGCCCATAGTAACTATGACAGTATACTTCTTAGAAATCCGCCACGCTTAATTATTGATATACTGATTAAAAATGGCATGGCAAAGCAGTTTTCCAAAAATTTAGTAAGAACTGGATTAAAGCTTGCAACAAGAATAAACAAGATTATGAGAAATAAAAAATTAAACAAGCTGTATATGTATACAACTTCTAATGAAGATCAGATTACATATATGGGAAATGTATATGATATGAACCTTAATTCAATAGTATTCAATGACCGTCTTGATATTATAACAGATTATGATGATATAATTATTCTGTCCAATCCTAGGATGTGTGACAACAAGAAATATCATCTGGCTAAAAAGATTAAAAATGTTGACAAGAGATACGTAAAAAATATATACAAGACAATTGTAAAATCATGGGATGAGCTTGAAAAAATCCAGGAGGATATTGACAAGCAATTCATGGAAAATAATGGTATTGATATGTATCTGGGAACACTTGATGAACCAATTGATTTGATACAAGATCTTATAGATGATGATGAACTAAATGGGGATGAACTTGAAAGTATTCGAATGAAAATTGAAAAAGCATTGGAATCCCATGAGATAAGCACTGATAATATTTTAACAAGATTCTATTATCTGTTGGATAACAAAGAGAAAGAACCACTTGTTACAGGTACTGCTAAGACTGGTCACTGCCCGTACTGTGATAAATCTGAATTCGAAGATGGTGTTTGTCTGGAATGTGGATATAACCTTTTTGACAAAAAACTTGAAGAAATTAAAAAAGAGCTGACAGATAAAGTTGACCCTGGTACGGGCGTGTATAAATCACTTCTTAAGACAATTGATGAAAAATCTCTAGATAAGGATGAGGTTATTCGTGACCAAATAGAGATATCGGCCTGTCAGCTATTAAACTTTGTCAACCAGTTGGCTGATTATCCAAGCCTTCCGGACTTTGATGACAATAATGAAGTAAGTGAAGAATTATACGTCAAATATCTCACAGATAATGGGCTTATAGAGCTTAAAGAGAATACTCGTAAGGATGATGAGAAGTATTTTGTGGATATGCTAAGGCAAATGTGTGCAGTGCCATCAGCAAGGGCATATAAATCCCATATGCACCGTGAATACAGATACAAAATAACTAAGAAAGGAAGAAGATATTACACACAGAACAAGATAGCTAATTTATACATAGAATATGTTATTAACTTACCATACTATCAATTTAAGAAATTCTACAACAAAAATATTAATTCACTTAATGAGAATGAAATTTTGTGTCAATATGTGGTGAATGTTAAAAAAGAGATAATAGAAATGGAAGACTTGGTTGGATACAATAATGTATGTTTTACAATGCTTAACATACTCAAAGATAGGGATGATAAGTGGATGTTCTTCATTTATATGATAAAATCTCTCATATGCAGATTAAACTACTATCTGATATCAATAGATAATCCTAACTTTACAGAAACACCAATTGATGCATATAATGAAGTGTTTTTAAAGGAATATAAATGGATGACGAGGGGCTATGACTATGATGAAGCATTTGATGAGGCTTATGAAAGCATAGAAATTGAAAGCCTTAAGGTTAATCGTGAAGATCTTTACAATCAGATAGAAGAGATTCTTAAAGCAGATGACATATCCACTATTAACAAGCAATTAGCAATTAAATATAATGATATACAATAATCATTTTTCTTATGGGTAATGCAAGAATATATCTGCAAACATTGTGGAAGAAAATGTGCTATATTTTATAAATTAATCTAGTCTTTTTACCATAATATTGTCCATAATTAAATCCGGTTAAAGGAGTATGGAAAGATATTAAACGAGAGTTATATATTTCAGAATATGTAACATTATGAAAAAATTAATATGGGCTGTTTTAAGCCCCTGTTTTATGAAATTGTAGATAAAGTTCGTTATTATGAAAATTGGTTAATAGAATATTTTGAATGAACTTATGGTAACTGATTATATTATTGAAGTAAGAAAAAAATTTAATTCATATTATTATTTAGTTAATAATACTGGAAATATATTATATCATATAAAAAAGAGTTGGAATGAGCATAGAGAATGTGTGAACCAGTAGTATGGTTCACATAATACTCTGTTGGTTAAATTACTTATTATAAGTTAAATCAACCACTCATATTCAATGTATACTAATGATACTTAATACTATAATTAACTTCTATTTAAACCTTCTTTTATCTTTTTAATTTATATTTAATGTAAAGCTTAGTTTTTCATCACAATACCTGCAGGTGTCATTGGTAATGGGATTATACTCTCCACAGTTAGTGCATTTACATTCTAATTCTTCTATGTGGTATGTTTCATCTTTACATCTTAGTAATCCATTGGTAGGATTTTCTCCACAATTTGTACAAATATTATTTGTGATGTCATTGGTTTCTCCACAGTTTAGGCATTCTACTGTAATTGTCTGTCCTGGTGGGTTGCCTATAAATCCCACGTATTCTCCACATTTATCACAGTATTCATAGGAGCCACTATTTAGGTCTGCATCACAGTAAGGACAGAAGTTATCATTTTCTGATATTATGTTTCCGTTGTTGTCGATTCGCATAATCGTATCCCCTTCATTAGTCTAATTATTATTGTTCTGTTATTGTTTTATCTTGGCACTGTTTATTATTTTTTGTGATAATCCTTTTCCATGTTCCTGGTATACCCATACAATCACAACTTTATCATTGATTGTCTTCTTTTGCTGGAAATATCTTTCTCCACCATCGGGGGCGTCTACTTGTTCTCCATCTTTGTATTTGTCCATGTATGGAAGATTTTGTTTGTCAATTACCATAATTTTGATATCGTTTTGGATGTCATGGTATTCGTGTGCCGTTCCTTTCGTGTTAAAGTTATCTACTTTGTCCATCTCTAAACTGTAATCTCCTCCAGTGTTAAAGTTGAAGTAATCGAGTGTTGTTGAGTTATTGGTAATGGTATTGTTTGATTGAGGTACTGTTATTGTTACATTGTTGAGTTCTATTGTTGTGTTGTTGTCTATTACTGGGTTGAAGTCAAGGTCCGTTATGTATGCTGCTGCAAACATTAATATTACCAGTAGTAGTATTAGGCCTATGCAGCCTCCGAATATTGTTATTCCATCTTTAAAGAAGCCCATATTTTCACTCCTCCATTTCATACTTTTTTTATTCGTTATTTTTATTATTTATTAATAGCATATACTTATCTTTTTTGTCAAAAATACACAATAAGGAATATTTGCTAATATTAATAAAAATTATAGGTATTTATAAATAGTAAATGAATATATATAAATTAGCTATTAAAAAAGTAAAAGGAGTAATAACCTTTATTTTTAGTATTAAAAGGGGTGAAAATGGTATTATGAAAAGTTTTAAAATTATATTATGTTTATTATTTACAGGATTATTAATGACAAACGTATGTGCATATAATGATGTTCCACCAGGTGATTGGATGGTAATAAATGGCGTGTTAACTAATGGCACATATAATACAACTGACTTGACACGTAACTGGGATTCCAGGAGGGATGTTACTGTTGAAGTATCCAATCTAGTTTATGTTTATAATGATGGAATCTCACACAAGTATAAAGGCGATTCAGGTCTAAGTTATGCTATGTTTAATGATAGTAAAGGCTGCTGTTATCATATGAGTAAAGACTTGGTGAGAGGTATAGCTTTTGCTACAACGTATAAGTTTGACATAAAAAAATTCTCAACAAGCTGTTACCGTAATACGGGTAATCAATACGATGATCCAGAGGATTTTTATAAGATAAACGAAGAAATACGATTAGAAAATGGTACAGTTATTAAACCATTAAGTATAGATCAGGACTTAACAAGGGAACAAAAGACGTATTTTGATGATTACCAGACTCAACTTGTGAATTATTATCAGGAAAAGGAGATAAAGGCTCTTGAAGAGAATACTTACTGGACGGGAAAAGTGGATACTGGTTTAGATGTCAGTAACCGTATTGATTCAAACCGTAAAACCAGTGGTTCATTCCATGGTTACACTAGTAACGGTGGCTACCTATTTGGCCGTTATAACTAGAATACTCTCTTTTCTTCCCCCCACTTTATTAGGATTAAAAGAAATATTAAAAGTATAAAATAAGAATATAGAGGTGAAAAGAATGGGTGATACAATTAATTCAATACCCTGTTGCTGCTTATTAATAGTAATATTATTTTTAGCAGTTTTCATGTTCCCATCCCATAATACCACGGTCCATACATATAATACAGAAGAACCGGAAGAAGTTATGGGAGACTTCAATGTAGTAAACAACACATTAACAAATGGTACATTCAACACAACTAACCTGAACAAAACATGGGATGTAGTCAGGTACAAAAACTATTCCATAACACCAACAGACTTCATATTTGTATATAATGATAAGAACACAACAAAATATGATGGAGATGCCGGCCTGGAATACTCCACATTCAATGATACAAATACAGGCAGTACCTACAGAATGAACAAGGATCTGACCCGTGCAATAGCATATACAACCAAGGGTAAATTCGATCTAAAAGACGGATTTAACCTTACACGGTACAGAAGTAGTGGAGAAAATTATTATACACCAGATTCTGAAACAATTACCTTAAAGAATGGGACAAAAATTGAAGCATTACATATTTATGATAATTTAACACTTGAACAGGAAAAGTACTTTGTGGATTATGAAGAACAACTCTATCGTTATATTCAGGAACAAAGACTAAAAGATATAGATCAGGATACTGCAAGTGCTGTGGAATGGGATAGTGAATTGGATGTTCAGAACAGGATATCATCTAAAGAGTCTGGTGGTTCATTCCGTGGTATTTCAAGTAGGGGAAGTTATATTTATGGCCATTATGACTAAGAACATACTCCTCCCCTATTATACACTTTTTTTTTAATTAATTTATAAAATATCCCATAATCATTATTTATTTCTTATTCTAACGATGTAAATAAGTGTTTGCACTCAAAAACCTTTATATAAGAACTCTCACAAACTAAGAAGTAGAGATGGGAAAGAATTACCTCCAAATCATGGGTATTGGTTGAAGATAATAAACATGAAAAAAAATATATGATTGAATAAATATTATTAGTTTCAGACTCACCCATAACAGCTGCAAAAGGTAATCAAGAATTAAAATACTAAAGGTGAACCCTCAAGAAAAAACTTGATAACATAAAAACAGCAAGAGTGACAAAACTTGAACTAACAATAAAAGTCCCTAAACAAAGAATAATATAAATTACCAAGACTAAAAAAAATGCTTACGGCTACACAATAGCCGATAAAAGAGTAAACTTCAAAAAAAAATGAAGCAGACAACATAATACAATACAAATATAATTATAACCAGAATTTTTCCCCTTCTCCCTAAACTTTATTAACTAACATTGACTCCAATAGAGTATCCCCACTTTTTTTTGCCCTTATAATTATTATAGTCAATAAATGAACAAAAATAAAGGATTTCCATGTTTAATACAATAAATATTTTTTTTCTAACAGAGTGGGAACAAAGACAATAAAATTACTACTAATAACACTTTATAATTCAATTAATAAACTCCGCTTATGTTAAATATTGTCCAAAACAGATACCTGCAGGTAATAAGTATTTAATCATAGAATAATTACATAATAATCAAATAATGGCATAGAATTATATTCACTTTTTACAGAATTCATGAATGATTTAACATAAAAAACATTTAAACACCAAAATATACTCACATATTTTCAATTAAATAAAATGACTTAAAACACTTCATGACGAAGCAATTATCTTGGTTAATAATATAATTAAAGTATTAACCATATTCTAGCTAGTTTTTATCATTAATCAAATTACATAACAAATAATCATCATATATAAGCTATTCGTATAACGAAAAATCAGTATTAGCAAAATATTTATGCTTAAAAAGATATAAACCAGTATAATTACTCAGGTGTTAATAATGCGTATAGTTATTGTCGGAGCAGGTGCTGCAGGATTAACCTTAGCATCAAATATAAGAAAAAAAGATAAAGAAACTGAAATAATAGTATTTACTAAACATAACGAAATAGCATATGCCCCATGTGCCATTCCATTAGTTCTTGGGGGATGCATAGAATCATTTGATGATATAATAATGCATGATGCAGATTATTATCAAAAAAGAACATACAAATTCATCTATCAACCAAAGTAACAAGTGTAGATTCAGCAAATAAATCCATAACTTATGATGAAAAGGAAAAAACAAAAACACTCTCTTATGATAAATTAGTACTAGCTACAGGATCAGATATTATAACTCCCGAATTTGACATAGATGATATGAACAATATATATCCATTAACAACTATAACTGATGGAAAAAAAATTCAAAAATCAATCGAAAATAAAAAAGAGATAATATTCATTTCAAACTTATCTATTGGTATTGAAAGCGCATACGAATTAGCAAAAAAAGAATATAACGTAACATTCCTAGAACAATCACCAAATATTTTACCATTATTCCTTGATGAAGAAATATCACAAAAACTAGTAGAATTAAATAAGGAAGTAAAATTTGAAACAAACGCCCACATAAAATGCATCACAACCAATGACTCTAAGAAAGAAATCCACTACAATGATAAAATCATATCCGCAGATGTAATCATATTACCAAACACTAAAGTTCCATCCACCACTCTAGCCAGACAAGCAGGCTGTGAAATTGGAGATTTTGCAGTTAAAATAAACGAATACCTTGAAACCAGCGTAGAAGATATTTATGCTATAGGTGATTGTGTAGAAGTAAAAAGTCATATAACAGATACACAAACATATTCACCAGCAGCAACCACAGCAGTTCGTCAAGCAATGATCCTCGCAGAAAACATAACAGGCAACAAGATAACATTTAATCCAGTTGTAAATACAGTTGTCTCACAGGTAGGAAATTACTATTATGCATCAAGTGGTATAACAGAATCATTCGCAAACATGATAGGAATGCCCGTTGTAACACAAACCATGGATACAAAGCAAAAAGCAAGATATTACCCAGAAAATAATAACTTATCTATTAAGATGATATGTAAATGTGACGGTACTATTGTTGGCTGTCAAATGATATCTAAATGTGACCTTTCATCAAAAATTGATGTTTTATCATTCGTAATAACAGAAAACTTGAAATGTGACGAACTCATTCAAAAAGAATTTTCTTACACGCCATCATTAGCATCGATTATAAATCCTCTAGTTAAGATATCAAGGGAAATTTCTAAAAAAATAGGATGAAAAAAACTTTTAAACATTTTCTTCCCAATTATAGTTTATAACGAAGAAAACCCCCCCCCCCAAAAAAATAACTATACAAAAAGAATACAACAATAATAAAATAAGAATCATTACTTATTCTACATTCTCTTTTTTTAACTTTTCATTCAACAAGATCATATAACTTATCTTCATAATCTTCCACAAAATACCGGATATTCTTTCTACCACGAGTCACGAAAGTATGACCCTCCTTCTCAAGCATCATCTTCTGATACTCAACACCACCAGGAAACTTATCATTTAACTCACCATCCCTTTTCAAAGTCCTCCAATACGCTATCCTACCAGTACTTCTTTCCTCACTAGCCTGCGCAGCTAAACTAATAAAAATACCAGCAGTTAACGGACAAGTAAAATCAGCATCATACTTCTCTGCCAGATAATCCCTTATCTCAGTAATAGTAATCACTTTCCCCAATGGTATATGTGACATTATTTCATTATAATCAATTGGCGGAGCAATAACCATATTCTCACCACCATAACGTTCAATACTTTTTTTATCATCAATCAATACCAATTTAGGCATATCCTTAGAATCATGCAATTTCTCATTAAAACTTTTTCTAACCACTTATAATACCTCCATGAACTTTAAACAAATTCTTAACATACTTTATAATATGAAGTATAAATACTTAGCCTCAAGTAACATTGAAAATTAGGGTTATAATTAAAAAATGATTTAATCTAGTTTTAGAAAAAATATATGATAAAGACAACAATATTATTCTAAAAAAATTGAGCTATTATTGTACTAAAAATAAAATTAACAATTATATAATAAATAATAGGCAAAGAAAATACTTAAAAATGGCATTAAATAATAAAAAACTTATTTATTTACTGCAAAATGAAAGAAAATTGAATTTAATATTAGATAATGCACGAATACATACTGCAAAATTTGTAGAAGAAATGTGTGATATTTTATCAATCAATTTAGTCTTTCTACCGCTATATTGTCCATTTTTAAATCCTATTGGAGATGTATTGGAAGATATTAAACGAGAAATATATATCTCAGATTATGAAACATTAGATGATCTAATAGGGTTGTTTACGTCCTTATTTTATGAAATTGTAGATAATGTTACTTATTATGAAAATTGGTTAATAGAATTTTTTGGCATAAACTTATGGTAAAAGACTATAATTTATCGTTTTCTTTTAAGTATTCTTTTAATCCTTGTATTATATCATTCTTCTCTTCTGGTGTTAATTCTATGTTTTCCTCTTTTATGAAAGCTTCTGTAAGGTTTTCAATTAGTCGTTCTTCGTATTCTCTCTTTAAATTCAATTCCATGTATAACATGTTAATATAGAATAGTTTATTGTTTATTTCAGAGTATTTTGAGAAGTTGTTGGCTTCTTCGGGTTCTTTCACAATTTTTTCTACCAGTTCTTTGATTGAGGTGTTTTCTTCTTTAAGTATTTGGTTGTAGTTTGTTAGTTTTTCTGGGTCGTACTGTTTTAGTTTTTTTATGCAATTGTTTATTATTGTATTGTTTGATTCTAGGCATATTGATATTATTTTATATATTTCATCTTCTTCGGCTTTCATGGGTTTAACACCTCTTCTATTTTTTTTGGTTATTATTATCTTATATTATTAATATTTTAAATAACTTTCATAACACAGACAAAATATAATTCATTCACATATCCACTAATAATATTACTGGTATCAGAGGCTTTCATAAAACATATCACATAAACTTTTCACAAAATCAATTTTAGCAGTTTTTTCCATCCACTCATAGGGAATACTACTTATTCCATAATATAATCCGGTTAATCCGCCAGTAATCATAGCATTAGTATCAGTATCCCCTCCAAAATTCACAGCCTTAAGAACTGACCTAGAATAACTGCTGGAATGATATGAACAATATACAGCTACCTCTAAAGAATTAACCACGTAACCCATACTAAATAGTTCATCTTCCTCACACTCTAATACATGATTATATAAGTTTTCAAAGCAGGGATACATACTGTTTTCATAATATCTTCTTGATCTGTCAATACCCCTATGAATTAATTCTTTTAAGTCACACTCCTTATTGTCAAGTATTTCCTGTATAATCATGTTATATATGTTGCATGATGCCTTGCTAATAGGATGTGCATGGGTTAATGAAGATACACTATCTATAAGTTTAATCTGTTCTTTCATTGTTAATTCTTTTGCATGATTATATAATGTTATTGGCAGTATTCTCATTAATGAACCATTACCATTATCTCGTTTCCCGTTTAATCCACACCTTGTTGCTCTAATATTGTACTGAATATGATTTTCCAATGCTTCCCGTGTTGTTACACCTATATCAAATACCACTCCATTTGCTGTGTATTTTGATTCAAGGTACCATTGACAAAATTTCTCCATCATGTCTTCAAGGTCTATTGAATTTGTTAGGCTGTCTATTGTTGCCAGGGTTAATGATGTGTCATCACTCCATGTTCCCACTGGCTGGTTGTACATGCCACGACCTGTCATAGTAGTTGCAGGATGTTTTTTCATCTTGCTACGTGAACTAAATTCATAGGGTACTCCCAGTGCATCAGCAACTGCAGCTCCTATAATTCCAGAATATATTGTATCTTTTTCCATAAGCCCTGTCACCTCATATTTATACTGCCATTCGTATGTTTCTTTTTCCTACTTTCTCAAAAACTTCTCGTTTAACAAGGTATTGTACTTCAGCCTCTGTTTCAACTGATTCTATGCCATAAACATCTTCCATAAGAAGGTTCACCCAGTCAATAGGTGTTACTCCATTATCAAATCCACTTGTCTGCACAACATGTATTATCGTGTTTCTTATGTTATTGTTTAACAATGGCTTGGTTGTACTCATCTCTTTTCGAGTAGGGTATAAGGGGAATTCTCTTACTGTTCCATTATCATAGTTTATGGATATGCTCGTGGCATTCCATTCATTTTTCAATAGGAATTGGCTCCAGGTGTATGGGTTTACTTCCTGGTATAACTGATGGTATTTGCAGTGACATTTCTCGCATAATGTTATTCCATTGGATATGTCTGAGAATAGAAATCCATAGTCTTTTACTCCATAAATATGGTGTACTTGGAGTCTTTCTCTTGATCCACAGATGAAGCATTGTTGTTTGTCCCTTTTTCGTATGTCTGTTGTCCATAGGTTAGTTTGTAAATATTTTCTACTATTCATCATATCTTTCTCCTCTTGTACTATAATAAAATATTGGATTATTTTACTATATAAAAATTACTAAAAAATATTCCATATTTATATATAACATGATACAAATATAAAAACACGGAACTATATTTTACATAAATATTAATAATAATTCACAGTATTAAATAAAACAAGATATAACATAAAATAATAATTAAAAACATATACTAAAATATTATTCCAAACAATTATTAAAATCAAAAAAAATACAACAAAACACACACTACGTATCCACCACATTAAAGGAGAATGATAAAAATGAACCAAGAACGAATATTATACAATACTCAATGTGCATGGACATGTGATGATGCACAAGACACAAAAAGATCAACAATAACAAGATAAAAAGCAATAAATGTTGCAGAAAAAAATCAAAAACAAACAAAACACCGACAATTACAAAGTAATAAAGCAGACCTGTTAAGACGAACAGAACAATACAAACAACTAATCAAAGAATATGAAAACACTACACTAGACAACGAACTCCTAAAGATCATCAAATTCCAACTAAAAAAAAAGCACACCAAAAAGACAACAATGTTACACACTAGACGAAAAAGAATAATTCACAAATGATAAAAAATTATATATATTCTTAAAAATATAACTCTTTACCAAGCAATTTATTTAATTCGAAAATAATTAAAAAAATGGAAGTTATGTTTATGAAATCAATTCAAATATCAGATGAAGTTCATCAATTATTAACAAAAATAAGTAATGGAACTCAAAATTTTGATGATGTTATATATAAATTGTTAATCGACTCCAAATATGTATCTAATGAAGAATTTTCTGATGAAGAGGCATCTTATTATAATGAATGTATAAGAAAAATAGAAGAGGGTGATTACTCTGGAACAAGCAAATTAGATTTGGATACTCTTGATGATGAACTAGATAGAATGGATGACGATTAAAAATGCAGTATACTTTAATTCAAACTAATAGAGCAAAAAGAGATTTAAAACATTTTAAAAAATCAAACAAGAAGCTCTATGAAAAAATTAAGGAAGGGTTGTACAATATACAAATAGATCCATATAATGCTGATAATATCCAATTAAAAAGTAATAAATGTCCAAAATGTAGAAGATACAGGGTTGGAAATTATCGTATAATATATTATGTTAATTCATCACAAAAAATTATTGAAATAATTAATATTATTCCAAGAAGAAATGATTATTCTCAATATTAATTAAACTTTCAATAATATGTTAATCAATATTTTTTTTTGTTTTTGAGAACGTGCAATTATTCTCTTTTAAAGTTTTTTAACAAAAATTAATTTTATATTTATTAATATAAATTGAAGCTGTGTTTAATTAGTAATATAAACAATTATATTTCATAAAGAAAAAAAATTTATTGTTTCAAACCTTCCTTTTTTAAAAAAAGATTGAGAATTAAGGGGTGATTAATATCCGTTAGTTTCTCATACTATTTCGTCTGACATTTTTTTAAGATCTGATTTCGATGTTCCTTTTTCTACTTGTCCATCATATACTGTTCGATCATTTTTATCAAAATAAAGGTTTAGTTCTTCATCAATGTATATTCCATCTTCTGATTGACTTTTTTTTTGTTTTGTTTCGTGTTTTTACTAGTGGTCTGTGGAGTTTCATTAGTTGTGTTATTGGAGTTATTTATTGTTACATTTATCTCTGTAGTTGTGTTGTTTTCTTTGTTTGTTGAGAAACTGGTTACTGCAAGTGTTAGTAGTGTTACTAGAATTATTCCTGTAATGAATGTGATTATCATTTTTTTTCTTTCATTTTTCTCTTTTAACTCCTTTATTATATTATATGCGTATAATGCTATTTTTATTAGTTGTTGCTATTAATATAATTAAATTATTATTTAAATATGTATTTAATTATTTTGTTAATTAGAATTCTAGTGTGTATCATTATGAACAAAGATAATGCAGTATTTTATCCGGATATTTTTCTATTTCAATAATAAAATGGAATATATAATAAAATATATATTATTTTTTTATTCCACATTTATATAATAAAAGATACAAATATATAATTATCTAAATATATTTTACATAAATATTAATAATAATTCACCGTATTAAATAAAACAAGATATAACATAAAATAATAATTAAAAACATATACTAAAATATTATTCCAAACAATTATTAAATTCAAAAAAAAATACAACAAAACACACACTACGTATCCACCACATTAAAGGAGGATGATAAAAATGAACCAAGAACGAATATTATACGGAAACAAATGCTTCCTAATAGAAGAAGACGAAAAACTATTAACTTACCTCGAAGATGAAGGATTCCAGAGTACAAAATACATAAACCTACCAAAGATAAACTATGTATATGTGAACACAGAAAGCATGTGCTACGCATTACAACCCCTAGGAGTAAAAATAGCAACAGACTTCCTGGACACAACACTAGAAAACGCATTCAAAACACACGAATTCAAAAACATATGGAACATACTAAAAAAACATAAGAAAACAAGAAAAAATAATACAAACAAGGATAGAAAACATTTATCCGACGGAAACTCAAGCCTACTAGTTAAAGATGAAGAATTAAAAAATAATTACACAAAATTCAAGCAATATCTGGAAAAAGAAAAATTCAAACCACTAAAAAAAGAACAAAACACTGATTGGATCCTCATAAACATAGGAAACAAAACATACCTAAACAATACAGATAATCCTGAAATAATCTCACATATTAACATGAACCTGGAAGAAGCATTAAGCATAAATGAATTTAAAACAATATGGAACAATATAAAACCACACCATAAATAAAAAACCAAACAAAGAAGTATGATGAAATAAAAATATCAAAACATACTCTTAACCAAACGTGGGGACAAAACATTATGAAAACTAATAACAAGATAATAATCGGAATAATTACAATAGCCCTCCTTACAATACTAATATACACAGGCCTCACAACACAAACAACAAATAATAACACAACAAACAATACTGAGATAAACATAACAGTTGACAATACAAACAATACAACAGACAACCAGACAAGCATTAAAACTTCATCACCCAAAAAAATCCAAATCAACAAATAAATCCAGTGAACCCGAGATAATAAGCGATGAAATACAATATAATTATCAGAGAGATGATGGTAGTTATTATAGGCAAGTAGAATATGCTGATGGAAACTTCAGACAAATCGATACTAATGGAAAAATTATAGGTTCATCCTTTGAAAATGACCATGTTGACTCACCATCAATGGAATAACAACATACAACTATTAATCACGGAGGATAAAACTCATGGATGAAAGAAATGTAATAATCATCTGTATTACGGCACTAATATGTGCAGCAATCTTCTCATTCACACTCATCTCCTACAATAAGACAGCAAACATTCATGAAACA
>JAFRKG010000089.1 GCA_017431845.1 Methanosphaera sp.
GCATTATTTTCAGTAGTTTTATATTTAGAAGTAACAATAACATTAACAGCACTTAACTCAGGATAAGATTCAAAACATTTAAACTTATTACTAGTAGATAAAATTACAAAATCTTCATCCTTTATCGCTTCAAAATAATCATAACATAATACAGGTAAAAAAATATTTTTATATTTGTAAATGTCAAAAGTATGATTAAGTGTCATTTTTGTATTATTTTCATTTTTAACAAGATTATAAAATGCATCATTACCTTTTACTGAATTATAATTAACTGTCTCATCACTATTTTTATCAATAGGAATAGCATATTCAAAAGATTCAATAGAATTAATATCATTATTAGATTCACTGTTAAATTCTATAGTCTCAACAATTTTATCAATATTATTTATATCTACTTTATAATCAACAGAACAACCAGTCAAAAACATAACAACAAGAATAATCAAAATAGTTTTTTTTAACATAATATCCTCCTATTTAGAACAACTATTACTATAATAACTTGACATATCAACAGTAATAAAATTACTTTCAGATTTTATAACTTTAAAAACAAGACCACCGGATGAAAATGATTCCTCTAATGTAACTATAGAACCATCACAATTATTCTTTATAACTAATCTTATATGAGTTGCTTTATTACCTTCAATTAAAAGCATTACATCACCAGGTTTTGCATCTTTTAAATCAATCTTTTTATCTTTAAATTTTTGATAAAACATATCTGAATGCCAGTCACCAAAATTTTTATTACATGAATTAATAATAGCCCAAGAAACAAAACCAGAACAATCTAAACCTTTACTATTATCCCAATTAGGATTGACTCCCGTATTAGTATAATTATCACCCAAAAAATATTTTAAATAATAACCTAACTTCTCTAAATCATAAGCTAAAGTCTGCCCTGCGGCCGCAACTGCTGCACCTGTTCCATAACCAGCACTATTAACAGCAGAATTAATATCATTATTAAAATTATCAATTTCATTAGAAGTAAGCTTGCGATCTAACGGTTTTAATCCATCATGATTTAAAGTGTAATTACTTAAAGTTTGAGCATTACCATTATTACTACTACTACAACCAGATGTATTGGCAGATCCAAAAGATGACAAAACAACACCTTCATCACCATAAAAATGATCTAGTATTTCTTGATAACCTTTTTTTTGCTCAGTAGACATATAATAAGCAGCATCTTGACTTAACCCTTGACCATGAGATCTATATCTTCTAGAATGTAAAAACGATGACCCACTTATTCTAGGAACAACTCTATTTGCCCATTCAATAGGAACAGGAGTTGTACCACCATGACCTTGACAAACATAATAATATTGTGAATCCTTCGAATCCCAACAAAATGCATCATACATAGCATTATGAATATTACCATCCTTAGTAAGTACAATTCCACTTGTTTCATTAGCTGCTTGTATAGATAAATCAGTACCCTTACCTCTAAAAACCTGAAACCTTTCAGTAGTATCATTAACAACACAACTAGAACTTTTATGTGATAAAACAAAACTTCTAGCAGCAATTGCTCCTATTTTATACATCTCCAAATCATTAAATACACCAACTTCACTTTTAACAACACCTGCAACATAATCATCTAAGCTCATTGTTCCATAACCCGAAACAGTAATTGTCTCGCATGTTTTACCATTATAAGTACCACTTATACAACTAGCAGAACTTACATCATTATTATTACTATCGCCATTATTTATCTTATCTAATACAATATACGCAGCCCCCATAAAAACAAAGAACAACAAGAAAAGAGCTGCAGCTACTATAATAGAAATGATTATAAATCTTCTCCTTACTTTATTAGCAACTTTCTTCTCAACAGCTTGTCCAACTTTAGTTTTACTAGCAGTTTCATATGCTCCCGCAGCAGCGGGACCTCCTACAGCACCAGCAGCTGTTTTAGCACTTTCATGTACTCCTTTTTGTCCCATCTTATCACTAGTGCTTTCTTTATTATCATCATCATTGTTATCTTGATTTGCATTACCTTTAGGTAAATTTTTGCTTTTATTCTTCTCAATATTCTCTTTTAAATCATTATCTTTTTTTCTTGCATTATTATATCCACCAACTAACCCTCTACCAAAACCACCAGGTGAGTATCCAACAGGTTGTCCATAACCTCCAGAATAATCTTCAGAACCAGTATCAACACTATCTTCATTATCAATAGCTGACTCAGTATCATCAGCTATCTCATTATCTTCAACTGATTCTTCAACATTGTTATCTTCATTATCCATAATACTCACCTCACTAACTAAAACAAATTAAATAATATTATAATA
>JAFRKG010000090.1 GCA_017431845.1 Methanosphaera sp.
GTGTCAACCACATATATTGAAGATATGGAACATTTAAAACTCATATTTCAAATTGAATTCTATGAAAATGCAAAAAAAGAGTCATTTTATGAGAATTGGCTAGATGAATATATTATCAAGAATTAGGTTTTTGACTATAGTATTTAAATATTTTGATAAAAAGTATTACTTTTCACACTTTATTCATATGATTTCTACAGGGCCTAAAAAACAAAAAATTCAAAAAAAGAAATTACAGGAAAATCCTGATAAAATTAATTAACTTCCCTATTTCCAGAAGAATTAGAAACAACAATAGTTTTTCCATATTCTCCATTATCTGAATCTACAGAACTTGTTACAGAACTATTAGAACTATTAGTACTAGTATACGTATCATTAGTATCCGTGCTATTAGAATTAAATAAGTTTATAAAATCAAAATTATCTATAGCAAGGAGTATACTATTTATTTCATTTGACACCCCATCAGCATAGTATTCTTTAGTTACATATACGATTGATGGAATATTATTATTTATGATTTTTTCTGAAACTGATTCTGTATATGAATGACTATCAGGAGTATATCTTCCTACCCCCGTATTATTTGAAATATAATCTACAACCATTTTAGAAGTATAAGTATCATTGGATGGAACAAATACATATGAATTTGAATCATTAGTACTATGAATATCTGCTGTAAAATTATAACCCTCTTTTATAATATCTTGGACTGCAAATTCTGATGCTAAACTTTCAGACATTTCATTTACAGTTAGATTATTTTCATTATTTTCTTCGCCATCATTAGTTGAAGAATATGAAGCATTAACTATATATACATCATAACAATACTTCAATGTATTCTCATTTTGTAATGTTGGAACAATAGCATTTGCAGATTTTTGTTTTGCATCAACACCCAAAATTAATGCTACCTTAATATCCGAAGAAGGATTACCAAAACCAGAAATTTTAGTCACTGTACCATAAGAATTTTGACCCACCATTTTATATTGAACATCCGGAACATCAGAAGTAGTATTATTTGTCACATTTTCTGGTTCTTCAGGAGTAGGTGTTGAAAAACCACCATTTAACACAATAGTTAGACCCATAACCACAAAAACAGCTATGATAATAACTATAACCAATTTAGAAGAACCAATTGGGACCTTACCCGAATCATCATACATAATCAAACCTCCTAATTTAAAATTTCTTTTAAAATAAACTCCTAAGATATTAACCAATATAATAATTAATATGTATCTCAATAAATAAGAAATTAATGTTTAAATAAAAAATCAAAAATAACCCCCCGGAAGTAATATAATAAAAAAAAGAATAAAACAACAGATTCAATTAAAACAACACCAAATAATAACCTTAAAACAAAAATAATCACTTAAAATTTAATATAAAAGAATAAATTATCCAATAAAAAAAAATATTAAAAATAAATATATTAAGTTGTTTAAACTAAACTTTAATTAATATAGACTATAGAAATATTTTAAATCTATAAAAAATAAAACGATACAAAAATAATCTCTGCTTTTTGCAGAAAAAAGAACCAAAAAAAATTTACACCAAAGGTGATAAAATGACAGGAATTGTTGGATATGGAGCACATGTTCCCTCTTACAGAATCAAAGTAGAAGAAATTGCTAAAGTATGGGGAGATGACCCAAACTCTATTTCAAAAGGATTAGTCGTTAATGAAAAATCAGTACCTGGACCAGATGAAGATACTGTTACAATAGCAGTAGAAGCAGCAAGAAGAGCATTAAAACGTGCAGAAATAGACCCACAAGACATAGGAGCAATATATGTTGGATCAGAATCACATCCATATGCAGTAAAACCTACTGCCACAATAGTTGCAGATGCTATAAGAGCTTCTCCAAACCTAACAGCAGCAGATTTAGAATTTGCTTGTAAAGCGGGTACTGCAGGAATTCAAGCAGCAGTAGGGCTTGTTAAATCAGGAATAATCAAATACGGACTTGCAATAGGAGCAGACACATCACAAGGTGCACCAGGAGATGCATTAGAATATACTGCAAGTGCAGGAGGAGCTGCATACATTATTGGTGAAGACAACACAATAGCAGATATAGAAGAAACATGCAGTTTTACCACAGATACTCCTGACTTTTACAGAAGAGAAGGTGAAACTTACCCATCACACGGTGGAAGATTCACAGGAGAACCAGCATACTTCAAACACGTTCTTGGAGCTGCAAACAGAATGTTAGAAAAAACCGAGACAACAGCAGAAGATTATGACTATGCAGTATTCCACCAACCAAATGGAAAATTCTACATAAGAGCAGCAAGAAAACTAGGTTTCAGCGAAGAACAATACAAACAAGGATTACTAACACCAAACATAGGAAATACCTACTCCGGAGCAACACCATTAGGACTAGCATCAGTCCTTGACATAGCAAAACCAGGAGACAAAATATTTGCAGTATCCTATGGATCAGGTGCAGGAAGTGATGCATTCACCATAACAGTAAATGATAGAATTGAAGAAGTCAGAAATAAAGCTAAAACACTAGAAGAAATACAAGAAAATTTAACTTATGTAGATTATGCTACTTATGCTAAATTTAAAGGAAAAATAAAAATGGAATAAAAAAAAAACTCATAACAAAGGTGAAAAAATGAGAGATGTAGCAATAGTAGGAGTATCCCAGACAAAATTCGGAGAACTATGGGATAAATCATTCAGAGATTTAGTTGTTGAAGCAGGAGTAGAAGCAATAAATGATGCAAACATGTCTGGAGACAAATTAGATGCAATGTACATAGGAAACATGAGCGGAGGTTTATTTGTAGGTCAAGAACACATAGGATCATTAATTGCAGAACATTCTGGTTTAACACCTATACCATTCACAAGAGTAGAAGCAGCTTGTGCATCAGGTGGATTAGCATTTAGACAAGCAATAATGGCAGTAGCATCAGGTTATTACGATAATGTTATGGCAGCAGGTGTTGAAAAAATGACAGATGTAGTAGATGCAACCCCAGCTATTGCAGCAGCAGCTGACCGTGAATGGGAAGCACAACAAGGAGTTACTTTCCCATCATTATATGCTATGATGGCAAGAAGACATATGTATGAATATGGCACTACTCGTGAACAAATTGCAGGATTTGCAGTTAACGGACATAAAAATGGTGCATTAAATCCTAAAGCACAATTTCAACGTGAAATTAGTGTAGATGCTGTGCTAAATTCTACAAAAGTAGCATCACCATTAAATATTTTAGATTGTTCACCTGTTTCCGATGGTGCATCTGCAGTAATCGTATGTCCAGCAGAAGATGCTAAAAAATACAGTGACACACCAATATATGTAAAAGCATCAACACAAGCTTCAGATACTATAGCTTTACACAGCAGGAAAAGTTTAACACAGCTTAACGCAACAATAACCGCTTCCCGTAAAGCATATGATATTGCAGGATTAGAAGCAAAAGATATGGATATTGCAGAAGTACATGATTGTTTTAGTATCAATGGATTAATCGCGATAGAAGATTTAGGATTCTTTGAAAAAGGAAAAGGAGGCCAAGCTATCGAAGAAGGATTAATTGCAAGAAACAGTCAAATTTCTGTTAACACATCCGGTGGACTTAAAGCAAGAGGTCATCCTTTAGGTGCTACAGGAATTGCACAAGTAGCTGAAGTAACTTGGCAATTGAGAGGAGATGCAGATAAAAGACAAGTTGATGGTGCTGAAAATGGTATTACCCATAACGTAGGAGGTACCGGAGGTACTGTCGCTATCCAAATATTATCCAGAAACAATTAATTGACAACATACAATTCACCCCCATCCTTCTGACTTTTTTTAAAAAAATATTTAACTTCATAAGAATAATATTTAATATTATATGGAGTTTAAATATGAGAAATATTGGAAAGACAATTATTACTATTATCATCATAGGTTTAATTGTAATAACCATACCCTATTTGCTAAATGAACGAACTACACATGAAAAACTAGGCTCAGATGATACAGGTTATGTTACAAAAGATGTATATAATTATTATAATTCAGAGAAAACAATTATCATGATTACGGGAATACATCCTAGAGAACCCTTAGCGATAAATCCAGAAATTGAATCATTAAAACAGTTTGCACTTACAAATAATGTTAAAATGATTAATTATAATGTAACTGTAACTAAAGATAAAGAAGATTTTAAAAAAGGCAGATATAATGGAGAACATTTAGTTGCTAACTATATTTTGCCCGATATTTATAGTCTAAATGCTGATGCGATAATTATTAGTCATTCACATGAAGAAGGTTATGGAGAAGGATTTTATCTTGCAACTCCTGCAATGGATGAAGCATCTGTTCATTTTGGAGAAGTTGTTAAAAATTCGGGTATAGATTTTAATTATTTTAGAACACCAACTAATGAAACATATAAAAGTACTTCCATAGAATTAGTTTCCAAGCCTCTGGCTGATGCTGGTTATCCTACACTAGTTTATGAAATTCCTGAAAATATAACTGAACAAGATTCTACGGATAGAACTTTAGATTTATTAAAAGTAGTTTATAAAATAATAAACGAATAAAACTCTTATTTTTTTTTAATTATGTAATGCTATGAATTCATCACGATAATGATCTAATCTAAGAACATATTTATCAAGTTCTAAATCATATTCTCTTAATACTTTTTCTTCTGCTTCTAATTCTATAGAACATCCATCAAATAATAAGAGTTTAACTTCCAGTAATGTGAAATAATCTGAAAATAATGTTATTGCCAAATTGATATATTCATCAGATTCATAAAATGGATCTAACAATAAACATTCTATCATTTCTTTAATTTCTACAAAAAATGGATATTCATGTGTTATTAAATCGTTAGAGTATAAATTGTCCGAAATTTTATCAAAAGAATCTAATATTAAATTAATTATTTCCATTGCTACAACTGTAGATAATCCTTTAGGAGTATCTGTATCCATACTCCAATAAGTAGCAGATGTTACATTTTTTAAGGAATCGAACAAGGATATAATTAATTTTTTATACTCGGTTATATCTCCAAAAAATAAATTATTAAAGTCGAGAATTTTATCCATATATTTCCACTCTTATATTGTTATATGAAGTTTTGTTAGAAAAAGAATAAATAATTTAATAAAAAAATTATAAAAAAAAGTAATCCATGAAAAATTATCATGGATTTTCCCCTAATATTAATACTTTAGAAAGTTCCTAATAGTTTAATTTATAGGTAATTTAACATTTTATAGGTTTTAACCTACTTACATTGGAGGCATTCCGCCCATTCCATCCATACCTTGAGCTGCTGCTACGTCTCCTTGGCTGGAGGATGCAATTACATCGTCAATTCTTAAAATCATTTCAGCTGCTTCTGCTGCAGATTGAATTGCTTGTTTTTTAACTCTTTGAGGTTCGATAACTCCTGCTTCTTTCATGTCTGCTACTCCACCTTCAAATACATTTAATCCCATGTATATTGAATCTTCGTGAGCTGCTCTTAAATCTACTAAGGAGTCTATGCTGTCTAGACCTGCATTTTCTGCTAAGGTTCTTGGTACAACTTCTAATGCATCAGCAAATGCCATAACTGCTAATTGTTCTCTTCCACTGATTGTTTCTGCGTAGTCTTTTAATCCTTTTGCTATTGCTATTTCAGGAGCTCCTCCACCAACAACAACTTTTCCATCTTCTACTGTTGAAGCTACTACACCTATTGCATCTTCTACTGCTCTTTCGATTTCATCTACTACGTGACTGGTTGAACCTCTTAATAATAAGGTTACTGCTTTTGGATCTTTACATTCTTTTACAAAGATCATGTCGTCACCGGATACTTTATCTTCAGCTACTGATCCTGCATCTCCTAAATCTTCTGCGGTTAGGTCTTGGATGTTTGTTACGATTTTTGCACCGGTTGCTTTTGCTAATTTTTCCATGTCTGATTTTTTAACTCTTCTTGTTGCTAAGATTCCTGCTTTTGCTAAGTAGTGTTGTGCTAAGTCATCGATACCTTTTTGACAGAATAATACGTTTGCGCCTGCGTTTACTAATTCATCTACCATTTCTTTAATCATTGCTTCTTCTTGTTCGATGAATGCTTGCATTTGTGCTGGGTCGGTAATTCTGATTTCTGCATCTACTTCTGTTTCTTTAACTTCTATTGCACTGTTTACTAATGCGATTTTAGCGTTTTCAATGTTTGTAGGCATTCCTGGGTGTACTCTTTCTTTGTCTATGATTACTCCAGATACTAATTCTGAGTCTTCTATTGCTGCACCGTCTTTTGATTCGATTTTTATTTGTTCGATGTCTACTTTACCGTCTTCTTCTACTTGACTTACTGCGCCAACAATTAATTCTGCTAATGGTTCTCTTGCTTTTTCTGTTCCTTTTCCGGTCATTGCTGTCATTGCTACTTTTAGTAATGTTTCTTTATCGGAAGTGTCGAGTGATATTGATTCTAGTAATTCTTGTGCTTTTTGTGCTGCTTGTCTGTAACCTAATGCTACGATGGTTGGGTGGATGTCTTTGTCTAATAATTCTTCTGATCTTTTGAGTAATTCTCCTGCGATGATTACTGCTGTTGTTGTTCCGTCCCCTACTTCGTCTTCTTGGGTTTTTGCTACTTCTACTAGCATTTTTGCTGCTGGATGTTCGATGTCCATTTCTTTTAGGATGGTTACTCCATCGTTTGTTACTACGATGTCTCCGATTCCGTCAACGAGCATTTTGTCCATACCTTTTGGACCTAATGTTGTTCTTACGGTTTCTGCTAATACTTTTCCTGCTAATATGTTGTTTCTTTGTGCATCTCTTCCTAAAGCTCTTGATGTTCCTTCAGGTAAGATGATTAATGGTTGTTGTGTTTGTTGTGCCATTTTATTACCTCAAATTAAATTCTAATAATTTTTTTTTAGTTTATAATATTTCATTAAAATAATTTTTTTACAATCAGTCTATATTCATTAATGGGTTTGACATTATATAAATACTTTATGGTTATTTTTCTGTACTGAATACAGAAAAACATTAATAGAAATAAATTAAAATTTAATACAAAAATAAGCTAAAATAATATAAAAATCGTAAAAATAATAAAAATAGGGGATTATTCTTCTAAGTTAACAGGATTTTTAACCCAGATAATCTTATCCCCATCTCTAGCACGTTGACAGAAACCACGTTTTTCTAGTGCTTTAAGTGTTTTTGCAAAACTTTCTTTTTCTAGCTCAGTAAATCCTAAGTCCATCAGATAGTCATATAATTCACTAGCACTATGTGCATCCGGTAATAAATGATATATTTGTGATTGGAAACTAGTTAAACCAGGCAATGGTTTAGAAATCATTGCATTGAAATAATCTTTGAATTTAGCCATATCACCTAACTGGATATCTTTATCATTAACAACCTCATTCAATCGACTTATTTCTTGGTCTAATTTTTCATTATTATCTTTTAATACTTCTGCTTTTTGTAAATCAGCTTTAAGAGAGGTTATTTGTTTTTCATAATCAGATTTTAAATCAGCTTTTTCCAGTTCTAATGCACGAATACGTGGCTGTAAATCTTTAAGTTTATCTAATTCCTCGTTTTTATCATATAACAATTGTTTATGGTCATCTATATCCTTATTTTTTCTGTCAACAAGATCTTTTAGTTCTTGAATTCTGGCATTAGAACTGATTACTGCATCCCTACTTTCATGTAATTCATTAGTTTTTTCATCCAACTCGGAACGAATATTGGAAATTAGTGCTTCTTTTTCTGTTATTTCAGAAGATAAGACATCAATTTGTTCAAGTTTTTTGTTAGAATCGGAAACTTCTGTTTTCAAGGAATCAATAACTGTGTCTTTCTGAGATATTTTAGTATTTAATTCGTCAATATCATCATCTTTAAGTTTGAGTTTGTTTTCAAATCTTCCTATTTGTGCATTTAAGTCAGATAATAATTCATCTTGTTTTGATATTGTTGTATCTTTAGCTTCAATGATTGATTCTGATTGTGCAAATTTAGCAGAACTTTCTTCTACTTGATTATTTAATGAAACTAAATCTTTTTGTAGAGAATTAATTGTTTCATTTAATTCTTCTATTTTATATTGTCTTTGACTTAATAAGGAATTTAGTTTTGATAATTCCTTATCTTTTTCATTAGATTCATTGGTGAATTTTTCATTTAATTTGAATATTTCATCTTCTTTAGCTTTTAGTTTATCATCAACAAGTATTGAATCTTTAGCAAGTTTATCTTTTAATTGCTTAATTTCTTCTTGAGAGACTTGGATGTTATTACGTAAATCTTTTATAGTTTCTGTTTTTGAAGCAGATTCTGATTGAGCAGCTTTAAGTAGTTTATTTAATTGTGAAATTTCAATATTTTTTAGTTCAATTTTTTGTGGAAGTGCTGCTACTTTATCTGATTTTTCTTGAACTTGTTCTTTAAGTTTGCTTATTTGGTTTTCATTATATTTTTTAACTGCGAAAGATTCGTCTTTTAGTTTATCATAGCTTGCATCTTTTTCTTTTATTGTTAATTCTAGTGTTTCTTTATCTTGTTTTAATTTGTTAAGAAGAATATTTTTATCATTTAATGTTTTATCTAAATATTCATTTTCGGTTCTTAATTTTTCGTTGTTGTTTAAGAAACCGGACATGTTTTCGTTTAAATCATCTATTTGTTTAGTTGTGGATTTACGTAGCTGATTATAATCTAGTTTAAGTTTATCATATTCTGCATCTTTTTCGTATAATAACTTTTTAGTTTCTTTAAGTTCTTCTTGTAAATCGATTGAATCTTCTGAAGCTTTTGAATCAATATCTACTGAGTCTAATTGGACTTTTAATGATGCTATTTCCTGGTCTTTTTGAGATAATAATGATTCTAATTCTTTGATTTTATCTGAATTGGACTCATCATCTAAAGTTAATGTATTAATTTCTAAGTCTTGTTCATTGGTTTTTTCTGTTAGTACTTTTAATTCTTGTGACACTTTGTTGTTGTCTTCTTGTAAATTATTGTATTTGAGTTCTAATGTTTCATATTGTTGTTTGAAAGATTTTATTGTTGCATCTTTTTCAATTAAATCTAATTGTAGTGCATCGTATTCTTGTGTTTTGTTTTCTAAGTCATGTTTTAATGCGTTGAATTCTTCTTCATCAATTTGTTCTTCAGATATATATGTTTCTAATTTTTTGTTTAATGATTCTATTTCTTCATCTTTAGAAGATAGTAATTCTTCTTTTTCGGATAGTTTTTGTTTAAGAGAATCTATTTCTTCTTTTTGTGAATCAGTTACTTGAATTGGAATTTCTTCGGTATCAACAGATTTCTTTAATTTGGCGTTTTCATTTTCTAGTTCTGTTAATTTAAATTCGTTTATTTTATTCAAGTCTTTGATTTTTTGTAATTCTGCTTGAACTTCTATTAGTTCATTTGATTTTTTTGTGAAATCTTCGATTAAAGCAGACATGTTATCTGATGAAGGTTTTTCATTAGATAATTTTAGTGTTTCATTTTCTTCTTTTAATACGGATATTTCTGATTTTAGTTGATTTATTTCATCGGATTCATCATTGTTTTTTAGTTCTTCTATTGTTGATTCTAGTTCAGATATCTGACTGTTTAATTGATTTAATTCTGTATCTTTAGATTCTATTATTTTTTGAGCTTCTGTTTGGTCTGTTGTTGATAATTTCTGGTTTAATGATTCTATTTCTTCTTCGTATTTTTTGATTTTTTGGTCTCTGCCTGTTATTTCTATTGTTAACTGATTTTTAAGTATTGGAATTTCTTTAAGTTCTTCTGTTTGTCTGTCAATTACTGAGCGTAGTTGTGTAATTTCTGTTTGTGATGATAATTTTTTTAATTCTTCGTTTTGTTCTTTGAGTTTGGTTAGTTCTAATTTAAGTTCTTTATCTGATTGTTCGTTTGAATCTGTATGTACTGATTTTAGTAGTTCAATTTCTTTTATTTGATCTTCAATTGTATTTTCTAGGTCAGATATTTGTTGTTTGTATTCTGATTCGATTCCTTCTGTTCCAGTACTTGATGAATTCATTTTTGAATTTAGTTCACTTATTAAAAGATCTTTTTCTTTTAATTGTGTGTCTTTTTCTTGAAGTTGAAGATCTTTTTCTTTAAGGATTGTTTCTTTCTTGTTTACTTCGTCAGTAAGTTCATTTATTCTTGTGGTTAAGTTACTGTTTTGATTTTCATTTTGGATTAAAACATTTTTAACTACTTCATTTGTTTTAATATCCCTATTTTCTTCGTTCAATTGTTCTTTAAGATTGTTAATTTCTTTAAAACAAGATTTAACTAATTCTCTCAACTCTTCTGATTCTACATCCTTTAAAAACGCCATTGTGATCACTATTTAATATATATTTAATTCAAACTTTTAAACTTTTTCTTTAATAGAAAACTATAATTTAATTCTTTTAAGATTAAGACAATAATCTCCCCCATACGCTACCAATAAACCTACTAAAAAACCTCCCAATACATCAGAAGGATAATGTACTCCCATGTACAATCTTGATAACATCACCAATATAGGAATAATCCATAAATAATAATTATCATAATTTTTAGCCAATAAATAAATCATTGAAACTGAGATAGAAGTATGACCTGAAGGGAAAGAATAATCACTTTCAGTAGCAAGAACCACCAACGATGACAATACAGTATAAGGTCTTGGTCTCATTATAATAATTTTAAGTAATTGAGTTACAATTGTGACTAATATAAGAATAATAATCATTCTCTTTGCAACACTTTTTCCTTTTTCATTACCACAAAAATACAATATTAATGCAATTAAAATCCAAAAAAATATTAAACCCATATATGATATTAACAATACAATATTATCCAGCAACATACTATGATAAGATAAATTAATAAATTCTAATATAAATTGGTCAAGTGATTGTAATATTAATAACATAACATCACCTAAAAAAGAAAAAAAATTGAAGATTATAAGTATAATTTAGAAATTAATTGTGCATTTAAGATAGAAGCACCTGCTGCACCACGTATAGTATTATGGCCAACAAGAGTATATTTGAAACTGTTCTCAAATACATCCTCCCTTACTCTTCCTACTGAAACACTCATACCATGACCAGCATCCCTATCCATACGAGGTTGAGGCCTATCCTCTTCTTTTCTAACAATTACCGGTTGTTCTGGAGCAAAGGACAATTTTTCTTTCTGAGGAATACCTTTAAAATCATTCATAGCTTTCTCAATATCTTCCACTGTAACATCATCATCTTCAAACTCTATTGAAACAGATTCTGTATGTCCATCCACAACACCAACCCTATTACATGATGCACTTAAAGGGAAATTAGCTTTTTCAACTAGACCACCGTTTACTTTACCTAATAAATGTAAAGTTTCAGATTGCATTTTTTCTTCTTCGCCACCAATATATGGTATGACATTATCCAAAATACCCATTGATGGTACTCCATTGTATCCTGCACCACTAACTGCCTGCATAGTAGTTACAGAAACTCTTTTAAAAGTATATTTATCAAACAATGGTTTTAATGTTAAAGTTAATGCAATTGTAGAACAGTTAGGATTTGTTACAATACAACCATCCCATCCATTTACATCTTTTTGTGTTTCCATCATTTCCAAGTGTTCCGGATTAACTTCTGGAATAACTAATGGAATATTTTCTTTCATACGATTTACACTAGCATTAGATGCAACTATGAATTTTTCAGCAAAAGCTGCTTCAACTGGTTCAGCCAGTCCTGCTGGAAGAGAAGCAAATACGAAATCAACATCATCACTTACTTCTGATGGATCAGTATTAACTATTCTCATTTCCCTAACTTCTTCAGGAATAGGTGTTGTTTGATGCCATGTTACTGCATCTTCATATTTTTTTCCGGCAGATCTTTCAGAAGCTGCCACGTTAACTATATTAAAATCTGGTACTTGGGATAATAATTGAATAAATCTTTGTCCTACCATTCCAGTAGCACCGAGTACACACACATTTCTTACCATAAATTTCACCTTTATAAACCTAGTACATCAAACATGTCAGCTATAGGTTTTTCTTGTTTGTTCATTAAATAATTTACTGCTCTTATTACACCATTAACAAATGCTTGTCTGGTTGAAGCTCTATGGATAACTTCTATTCTTTCACCATCACCGCAGAACATTACTGTATGATCTCCTACAATATCGCCACCACGTACTGCATGAATACCTATTTCATCTTTTGGTCTTTTACCAACCATTCCTTCTCTTCCATAACATGCAGTATCATTTAAGCTTAAATCTAGATTTTCTGCAACTATTTCTGCTGCACGTTTAGCAGTTCCTGAAGGTGCATCCTGTTTATTATGATGATGTGCTTCCACTATTTCAACATCATATTCATGACCCAATATTTTAGCTACTTGTCCTACTATTTCGAAGAAAACATTTACTCCTGTGGCCATGTTAGGTGAAATTACTGCTTTGATATTGTTTTCTTTGATTGCATTATGCATCACTTCTAATTGATCATCTTTAATTCCAGTAGTTCCTACAACAACATTTACTCCACATTCAGCACATATTTTCACTGTTTCTACTGCTGCTGTTGCAATGGTAAAATCAATTAGTACGTCAGGTTTTACAGCTTCCAGTTCTGATTTAAGATCTTGTGAGCCTATGATTTTAACTCCCATAGTTCCTAAACCTATTTGTTCACCTAAATCTTTTCCTGCTAATGGAGAATTTGGCATTTCTATACCTAGTACTACTTCCATATTTTCTTGTTCTTGTACGGTTCTTATAATTTTTGAACCCATATTTCCTACACAGCCAGTTACTGCTACTCTTATCATTTTTTCACCTTATATTAATTCATATCTTTTAAGAATTTCTTGTAATATTACATCGTTTTCTTTGCTCATTTCTTTTAATGGCATTCTTAATCCGCCAGCATTTTTACCCATTAAATTTAATGCTCTTTTTGCAGGAGCTGGACTTGCTTCAATAAACATTACATCCATTAAATCAAATAATTCGTTGGATAATGTTCTAGCTTCATCATAATTTCCTTCTAAAGCTTTTCTTACCATTGTTGAGGTTTTATTCGGCATTATATTAGCAGCTACACTTATTACTCCTCTTGCCCCTTGTGCTATCATAGGTAATGTTAATGAGTCATTTCCTGATAATACTGTGAAATCTTTAATGTCTTGCTTTTCAATTTCATTAAATACTGTTGCTAACTTATTTAAATCTGGATTTGCTTCCTTTATTGCAATTATATTGTCTAATTTTGCTATATCAATTATTGAATCTACTGATAAATCTATACCTGTTCTTGAAGGTACATTATATGCTATTATAGGAATGTTATTTGAATCATTTAATAATTTAAAATGATCATATAATCCACTTTGTTGTGGTTTGTTATAATAAGGAGTTATTACCAAAGCTGCATCTGCACCAGCATCTTCAGCATATTTTACTAAATCCATTGCTTCTGCAGTTGCATTACTTCCTGCTCCTGCAATTGTTACTGCTCTTCCATCTGCTTGATCAACCATTATGTCGATTACTTTTTGATGTTCTTCATGAGTCATTGTTGCAGATTCACCGGTTGTTCCTGCTGCAAGAATTCCTTCTACTCCTCCATCTATTAGAAAATCTATTAAGTTTCTATATGCTTCTTCATTAATTTTTTTGTCATCATCTAATGGTGTGACCATTGCTACATGTGTTCCATCTAAATTCATTTTAAAGTCTCCCTTATTAACTCGTATGCTCTATCACCATCATCCCAATCAACAAATACTACTACTGATGTTTGACTTGAGGATAATTCAACAATATTTATGTTATTTTCATGTAATGGTTTTGTAATGCTTGCTATGATGCCAGG
Organism: Methanosphaera sp.; assembly: GCA_017431845.1. Taxonomy (GTDB): domain Archaea; phylum Methanobacteriota; class Methanobacteria; order Methanobacteriales; family Methanobacteriaceae; genus Methanosphaera. Next base: position 13,969 of record JAFRKG010000090.1, read on the forward strand.
GGTGTCTATAAAATCATGGCTTACCACTGATATCATTGCTATTTTTTGTCCTAATGAAAGTGAACTTAATCTGTCGCCACCTATTACTAATTCATGTAATACTTCATGTGCTTTAATTGCATCTTTTTCTTCAAAGAATAATGTAATTGAACTTTCGCCTGTTGATATTCCGTATATACCAATATTATTATCACTTACTTTCTTGGTTATGTCAGCAATAATTCCCTGTTTATTCATTAAGTCTTCGCCTACAACTGCAATGACTGATAATTTTTCATTAAGCTTCATTATTGATATTACTTCATCTTCTGGGTGTGCCGGTCCAATAATGTCTGTTCCATGAACTCTTAAATCACCATATTCAAAACTTATTATTTTTGCTTTGATGTCAGGATCCTTGTATCTTAAAGCGTTTGGATGTAATACTTGTGCACCATAATTAGCTAAATCTACCATTTCTTCTACAGTGATTTTATCTAATTTTTCGGCATTGTCTAGTTTTCTAGGGTCTGTAGACATAACTCCTTTTACATCAGTTACTATTACAACTTCATCTGCATCAATACAGTGACCTAAAAGAAATGCTGAAACATCACTTCCTCCTCTTCCAAGAGTTGTTACTGATCCTTCTAAATCTTTTCCTAAAAATCCACAAATTACTGGAATTATTCCTTGATTGATTAGTTTGGTAATGTGTTCCTGAACTCTTTTTTTTGTTTCTACACGATCTATTTTTGCATTCAGATAATCACTATCTGTTATTACTGGCCATTTTTCATTGAATGGATCAATATATTCAGATTTTACGCCTAATGATTCTATTGTTGCTGCCATTATACGTACACTTTGCATTTCACCCATTGAAAGGATTCCTGCTAATTGTTTTGAAGTAACTGTATCACCAATTGATTCTTTGACTAATTTTATTGATTCATCAGTTGTTTTATTTATAGCAGAAACTACTACTACAACTTTACTTCCTTGCATATATTCATTTACAACTGAATTAGCTGCTTTTTGTATACGTTCACCTGAACCTACAGATGTACCTCCGAATTTCGCCACAACTATTCCCATAAATTCACCTTTATTTATTTGATATAGATTTTAAATTTTAGTTAACAATATAATTATTCCTAATAATATATGTGATTTTTTAGTAAATAAAATTAATGCAAAAAAAGTGGAGTTTTATATTTTTAATTTAAAAAGTAGGGTTATTGATACTGTGATAAAGTTGTAAAATAAGTAGTATATCTGTTAAAAGATATGAAAAATAATAAAATAAAATTAAAAAGAGTAGATTCAATAATAAAATTATTGTTCTAATAAGTGTGTTGCGTATCCAGCAATTTGATTTCTTAAATGTTTTGTGGATACTGTTGAGTATTCAGCAACCATTTGTTTGTTGTTCTCAAAATCACTGTTGAATTTATCACCGTGTAATTCTAATAATTCTTTTGCTGTTCTTTTTACAAATGTTGTTCTTATATTTCCCATAATCAAACCTCCAGTTTTTCTTAAGTAATTAATTAACGTTATTATAGATATTTTTCTTGCTCTTCTTTATTGATTGATGCTAATAAATCAAAAATGTGTAGAACTTTATCCGTGTTTATTTGTTTATCAGCAACCGCATTTTTTATTTTATTGTGAATAATATTTTCTCTAGAAGAATCGAATAATTCTTTATTTAAAGCTTTCTTAGATGTTATAATATCTTCAGCTAGTGAAGTACGTTCAAGGATTAATTCTAATATTTTATCATCTAATTCATCTATTTTTTCCCTTGATTTGTTCAATAAATGTTGTGCTTCATCTTTATTCATATTATCACGCATTACTTTAAAACTACAGTCCCAATAGTGTCTGGTTTTGTTTCAATTAATTTACCAGGATATTTCGATAAAACTTTCTTAATTTCATCAATATTTGAAGTATCATCTACTAAAATAGTGTATGCAGATCCAGTTCCTGATAATCCTGCAGCTTTAGCTCCTGATTTTAATGCATCCATGGATATTTGACTATCTAAATCCAATGCCGCACAATACAATAAGCCATTTAAAGTTAGAGCTTTCTCAATATTCTTTTTTACTGCATTATCGAATGCAATTTCCACAAGTGATGATAAAGTTTTCATAGCTTTAACATCAGACTGTGCAGTATATAAAGATTTGTTAGGTATATATATTAATATTTTTTGATATTCGATAGGATATTCATATAACATTTTTCTTTCATAATTATCAGTAATTTTCCAACCACCATAATATGAAGCGGAAGCATCATCATATGATCCTGTTTTTGTAACTCCACATTCTAATGATGCATCAATACCCAAATTCAATATATCCTCATCAGTAATGTTTACATCATCCAACGTCATATTAGCTTCTTCTAAAAGTGTTAATATTGTTGCATAAACAACAGAATTAGATGCAGCACTACTACTTGATAATCCAGAACCCGGAGGAATATCTGATTTTGTTTCAACAAGCAATGTAATATTCTTTAAATTAAATTTTGGATGTTCTAATAATCTATCATATACTTTTTCTACACATAATTCCATTAATGTTGTATCCATGTCAGGATTATCTAAGCTTTTACAAACATAAGCTATATCTGAGTCAGATTCTCTGTTTAATATTTTTACCTCAGCGGTTACATATAATTCTATACCAAATGCTGATCCTTTACCAGTGCTTATTGCATTAATAACTGTTGCTGATGCAGGTGAACGAACTTTAACCATAATTACCAATCCACTAAAAAAAAATACTATTATAATATTATATAACAATCCTTATTAATATTTTAAAAACAATAAATAAATAATAATATTAAAATAATGGAGAAAAGAAAATGACTGTAAAATTAGAAGTATTCACATCACATTCATGTCCTTACTGTCCTATGGCAGTTTCAGCAGCAGAAGAAGTAGTAAAAGAATTAGGTGACCAAGTAGAATATGAACACTTAAATGTAGATGAAAACATTGATAAAGTAAGAGAATATCAAATAATGTCAGTACCTACTGTTGTAGTAGATGGCGAAGTAGCATTTGTCGGTGCACCTACACCTGAAGAACTTTCTAAAAAAATCAGAAAAACATTACTTAGAAAAGGATAATTTATTTTTCTTAACCACCCATTCAAAAATTCTTTATTTTTTTAAATACTTTTTTTTAATAAAAATAATTAATTTAAATATTACATATATTAGTAATAATAACAATAGGATATTAATTTAATTTAGGTTGGGATTAAAATAGAACATCATGAGAATTCAAAAGAAAAATCTGGTATAACAACAGGCAGTGTAGCTACTGCAGCAAGTGTAGCTGCTTTATTAACAATTACGGATAAAACACCCGAAGTTGTTACAATAGATGCTCCAAATTCTGAATTAATAGTTGAAATCAAGGAATCTAAATCAATAAATTCCACAAAAGCTTCTGCAACTGTAATAAAACCTACTTATAATGATCCTGATGTTACAAGAGGGATTGAAATTATTTCAGAAGTTACATTAACTGACAACATAGACATGGTTGAAATAACTGCAGGAGAAGGTGTTGGAAAAGTAACCAAACCAGGATTACAAATTCCTGTTGGAGAATACGCTATTAATCCTGTACCTCGTAAAATGATTGAAAAAAATGTTAAAAAATTTTTACCAGAAAATAAAGGTGCAATTGTTAAAATAATTATTCCTGAAGGAAAAAAGTTAGCTCCTAAAACTATGAACAGCAGACTAGGTATTTTAGATGGAATTTCTGTTTTAGGAACTACAGGTATAGCTAGGCCTATGTCCTCTAAAGCATACACAGATTCTTTAAGAGTTCAAATTGATGTTGCTATTGCTAATGGTTATTATGATTTATTGTTTGTACCGGGAAATATTGGTACACGTATTGCCAAAGAAAAATTAGAAATCGAAGATGATGAAATTATTGAAATGAGTAATTTTGTTGGTTTTATGTTAGAAGAAGCAGATAAAACTGAAAAAGTCAATTCGATTACTTTGTTTGGTCATGCTGGAAAGTTAATTAAGATAGCTGCAGGTATATTTAATACTAAACAAAGTGTTGCTGATGCACGTAGAGAAATTATGACTGCTTATGCAGGATTGGTTGGTGCAGATACTGAAACTATGAAATCAATCTATGAATGCATTACTACAGAGGACGTTATTAAAATACTGAATAAACAAGGGTTAACTACGGCTGTTTTTGAGTTAATTGCAGATAAAATTGTTGAATTATGTGAATTAAAATTCAATATTAAATTTAATGCTGTGATTGTTCAGATGGATGGTACTGTTTTAAATCCATCCAAAATAGAGGATATCCCGTTTAAATGGAAATGAAGTGATTGTATGAATATTTGTATTGTCGGCCAATATCCTCCACAAGTAGGTGGTGTTTCCACATATGCTAAGCAATTAGAGGAAAAACTTTCCGAGGAAGGTCATAATGTTTATATTTTAACATATAAACAAGATGCACAAGTTTCTGATAATGTTTATGTAGCAAATAGTCTTAATATTCCTATTATTCGTGGTTTTTCATTTATTATATCCAGTTATTTTATGTTAAATAAAATTGTTAAAAAACATGATATTGACATAATCCATGCAAATTATATTTTACCTCCAGGTCTTGTGAGTGTTTTAAATAAAAGTAATGCTAAGAAAATCATAACAATCCACGGTTCCGATATTAATATATTACCAAATAATAAAATATTAAGACCGATACTGAAATTTATCTTAAACAAAGCGGATGCTCTATACTTCGTAAGTGAAAAATTGGAAGAAAAAGCTATTAATTTATGTGGCGAAAACATTACAAAAAAATCATTCATAACACCCAATACAGTCAACACAAATAAATTCAAACCTAAACACGAAAAAACATCCAACAAAAACAATATTCCAACAGTAACATTCATAGGAAATCTAGTAGAACAAAAAGGATTACAATACCTGCTAGAAGCTAAGAAAATATCAAATACAAAATATAATCTACAAATATATGGAGACGGACCTCAAAAAGAATTACTTCAAAAATACATAGAAACAAATAATCTGAAAAATACCAAACTTATGGGAAAAACAAGAGAACCTGAAAAAATAATACCCGAAACAGACATAATGGTTTTACCATCATTATCAGAAGGTGCAAGTATCGTAGCACTAGAAAGCATGTCCTGTGCAAAAGCATTAATAGCAACCGACACTGGAAACATAAGTAACATCATAACAGATAATGTTGATGGAATAATAGTTCCAACCAAAAATCCGGAAGCACTATCTGAAGCAATAGATAAACTAGTTACAAATGAACAGGAAAGAGAAAAAATAGGGCAAAACGCAAGAAAATTAATAGTTAATAAATATTCGAAAATGAACATACCATACTCTAATTAATATGGGGTGGAAAAAATTGACAAACATAGATCCAGAAATTGAAAAAATAATGAAAGAATGTTATCCATTCATTGAAGAATATAATCCAGCACAACAAGCAGTGATAGATTCAGGTTATATTGATAAAAAAGATAACTATATTATATCAATACCAACAGCAAGTGGAAAAACTGTTTTAGGAGTTTTAGCCTCACTAAAGGTACTTCTCCAGGGTGGAAAAGTAGTATATGCAGTTCCCTTAATCTCATTACAGAACGAAAAATACAAAGAATTCAAAATTTTTGAACAATACGGATACAAAGTAGGTAAACACCCTTCAAGTGCAGATATTGCAGTAATGGTTTTTGAATCATTTGATGCAATAACAAGATTTTCAAGAAACACACTTCATGAAATTGATTTAGTAATAATAGATGAATTTCATATGATTGGAGATTATTCAAGAGGACCAACCATAGAATGTGCAATAACAAGAATAAAGGAACAAAACAAGGGAATACGAATAATTGCATTATCTGCAACACTCCAGAACATGGATGAAATGGCACACTGGCTTGAAGCAGAAGTAGTCACCCATGATTATAGACCAGTACCCCTACATAAGGAAGTTTTATGTGCAGAAGAATTCGGAACCAAAGATAAAAACAATATCGTTTTTAAAATATTGAATGATACATTAAATGATTCTTCACAAATGTTAACCTTTGTTTCTACACGCAGATTTACTGAATCATTAGCACAGAATATGGCAAAAAAGATATCACGATATATACCAGATGGAAAAAGAGAAATATTTAAGGATATTGCTGAAGAAATATTAGAAGTTCCTAAAAGACGTAACACTCAGCCCACAGAGGTTTGTTATAAATTAGCTGAATGCATTGAAAACGGTATAGCCTTCCACCATGCAGGATTATTTGATAAACAAAAAGAAATTATTGAAGAGGAATTTGTTAAAGGAAACCTATTAATGATTACTGCAACACCTAGTTTAATGTATGGAGTTAACCTTCCATCAAAAAATGTGATTATACGAGATTATAATCGTTGGACAGATCAAGGTCAAATCAATATCCCCGTATTTGATTATGAACAAATGTCTGGTAGAGCAGGACGACCAGGATTTGATACTGAAGGTTACTCTTATCTAATTGCAAAAACTTATGATGAAGCATTTAATCTAGAAGAATTCTATGTTAATGGAGAAATAGAAGTAACAAATTCAAAACTTATTGATAATGATGATGCAGTGTTAAAACAAATCATTACACAAGTATCCAGTGGTTTTGCAAAAGATATAGAAGAATTAATAGAATTTTTCAACAAAACATTCTATGGATTCCAAATATCCCACACATATAATACTATGAGCTTCGGTTTTTCAGATGAATCAATAAAATACGAAATATCCAGTGCATTAGAATATCTTATACAAAATGGAATTATCAGAGTATCACCATCAGGATTACAAACTACTCCCCTAGGAACATTAATCTCAAAGAACAACTATGCCGTGAAAACAGCTGTTAAATTAAAGGATTATTCAAATATGATGAGTGATGAATTCAATATTGCTTCACTTATTTATGAAATTTCCAAAACACATGATATGCCTAAAATTAACACTAAATTCAAGGCAAACAAGGAAAATATTAAAGAAGTTCTCAGTAAACATGATGTTTATGTTAGTTTTGTACAGAATGATGAATCAACAGCAGCTAGTTTAATTGAATGGATTAATGAACATAAAGAGTATGAAATAGAAAATTATCTTAAGGTTTATGCAGCTTCCACCAGGCGTGCAAGCTACGAAGCATCACATCTTGTTAAATACTTTTATGATATTTGTGAAGTGTTAGGAAATTACAGGTACTTGAATGAAATTGATAAACTTAGCTCCAGATTATATTATGGTGTGAAAGAAGATTTATTACCTCTTGTGATTGGAATTAAACGTCTTGGAAGACAAAGAGCTAGAAGTCTGGTTGATGTTTTCGGCAATAATTTAAGTCTTGCAAGTCCTAAGGAATTGATGAAGATTGATGGTATTGGTGAAACTACTGCAAAAAATATTATAGAATTTTATAGTAATAAGGAGTAAAACCATGATGGAGGAAATCGTTGCTGGTATAAGTTTAAATAGACTTAGAGATATCCTGAAAAATGAAGTGAAAAAAATTTCTTTAACAGATATGCATGAATTATCAGTGTATTTTCAAAACGAAACCCGATTTCTTCCAGAAGATTACAAAAGAGAATATGTTAACTCTGTCCAGACTGTTTTATTATCCAGATTAACTTCTTTAAGAAATGATACGTGTAATTATGATGGTGAAATTGAAGAGGATGATGTTAAATTAATTAATGAATTATTAGAAAGAAAAGATAATAATACACAGTATATTTTGAATATTACAGTTATTTATGCTAGATATTTTCTTAAGGAACCTGTTCATAATATTAACACGATTATTCCTGGACCAAAAAAAGTTTATAAAAAGGGAAAATATTATTATTGTCCTATGAAAAAATATCATATAACTAATAATAAATCAGTTTGTAAATATTGTATTGCTAAGATTGAAGAGGAGTGATATTATGTTCAAAAAAGATAAAAAAACTACTAATTTATTTGATAAAACCGTTAATGACAAAAAAAGAATTCAGGAAGAAATATTGGAAAAAGAGTTAGATAATTTAAATAATGTAATTAAAAGTGAAAAATATAATATTGACACAATGATATCAAAAACTAAACTTGGAACAGCTTATCATGACTTAATTAATTCCAAAGATAAATTAAGCAGTGACTATCTAAGGAAATATAATCAAACTTATCATTCCATCGATATTGAATTGCGTAAACTAAATAAAAAGCTTGATAATGAAACTAGAATGATTAATTATAGATATAATAATAAAAAAGGTAAAGTTTTGAGTAAAGTGTTAACTAAAGTTGTAGGTTGAGTTTAACCTCCACCTACTGCATCACTGCTCATTTCACTAGATACAGATTGTTTAATCTTATCTTTAATATCTTCAACAGACATTTCCTCATTTTCTTCTTTATCTTTATTATTTTTAACATATTTTTCATCTGTTACTTCAACATATTGTGTATTGTACCATAATTTTGTTAAATCATCTATTGCTACCAATACCCATGATCCATCATCATCTGTTTTAATATCCAGTACTTCTCCTATAGTACCGACACTAGTATAATTTATATATGAGCCTATTTCTATTTTATTTCCAATTTTATCTGTTACTACCATATGGCCACCTTCTTATGTTATATATATTATCTGTTATCTTAAATTTATTTTTAGAATTTCTTTTAATAGTGTTTCGTCACATACTCCTTTTCTTATTATTTGGGGTTTGTTTTTTGTTAAATCAATTATGGTGGATGATTTATTATTTTTAATTGTGCCCGCGTCTATGTAATAGTCTATGTTTTCTCCTAATTGTTCTTTTATTTGAGTTATATTGTTTGGTGATTGTAGATTGGATATGTTTGCACTAGTACTGGTTATTGGGAATTTTTCAGTGAGTTCATAAGAAACTGTATTATTAGGAATTCTTACACCAAGTATAGGAGAGTTTCCTGTAATTATTGAAGATATTTTTTTATTTTTTCTAAGAAGGAGAGTGTATGGGCCGGGAAGTAATTGATGAATTATTTTCTCTTGAGGTACTGTTAAATTCACATAATTTGATAATTGTTCAAAATCATGAAAACAAACTGATAATGGCTTGTTTAGTGGTCTTTGTTTAGTTAAGTAAACTTTTTTTATAGCATCGGGGATATTTATATTTGCGGCTATACCATAAATTGTATCTGTAGGATAAACAACTATTTTTCCTTCTCTTAGTTTTTCAACAATTTTTTCTAAATTATCTCCATAATTATAATTTAATATTTTCATTTTATCAATTTCAATATTATTCAGTGTTATTAAATATATATATTTTAATTTATAAATATAGTATTATGCTAAACGATAAATTACGACCACAGACAAATAAAATTACTGCAAAAATAGGAGAAAAAATAGATATAGATCCAAATATTGTTACATTAGCAGGTTTATTTATCAGTATTTTTTCAGGAGTATTATTTGCATCCGGTAATTTAGTTGCAGGAGCATTATTCATTATCCTTAGTGGTATTTGTGACATGATTGATGGAGCAATTGCACGTTCACAAAATCGTAAAACTAAATTTGGAGGATTCTTAGATTCAACCTGTGATCGTTTTGCAGATGCAGCTATACTTATAGGAATAATGTATAGTGGATTTGTTGATCCAATTCTTGGAGCGTTAGCAATTCATGCATCTATTACCGTAAGTTATGTTCGTTCAAGAGCAGAACAAGAAGGAATAACATGTTCAGTGGGAATAGCAGAAAGAGCAGAAAGATTATTAATTATTGTAATAGGTTCTCTGATAGCTGCACTATGTGGAGGATCACATCATATAATGTTATTCACTATTGGTTTACTTACAGTACTAAGTTACATAACCGTTTTCCAAAGAGTATATCATGTTTTAATGAATTTAGAATAATCCCCATATGTAATTGACCTGTGTTGAATTACCTTTTTTTAAAATTTTTTTTGAGATGAATAATTATGTCTATTTATAATACTATTATAGTAGGTGGAGGCGCTAGCGGAATATTATCTGCAATACAGCTTGATGATAAAAACAGCATATTATTAGAAAAGAATGAAATTTTAGGAAAAAAAATACTCTTTACTGGTGGTGGAAGATGTAATCTTACCAACAACAGTACATTAGATGAATATATTAACTGTTTTTATAATTCAGGAAAATTTTATAGAAATGCTTTCATGAACTTTTTTAACAAGGATATTATTAAATTACTTGAAGATAATGGTTGTAAAACAAAAATTGAAGAAAATAATCGAGTTTTTCCAGTAACTGATAAGTCAAAGACTGTGCAAAAAACATTTATAGATATTTTGAATAAAAAATCCACACAATACCGGATAAATTCTACTGTGAATAGTATTAAAAAGGAAAAAGACTTATTCATCATAGAATATGATAATTCTAAAATAGTTAAATCCAAATTTGTAATATTGGCTACTGGTGGAATAGCTTACCCTAAAACTGGGTCCACAGGTGATGGATATAGATTTGCTGAAGAATTAGGTCATTCTATTAGTAAAAAAATGGCAGGATTATCACCATTAATAATAAAAGAAAGATGGATTAACAAATTACAGGGGATAAGTGTTGACTGTAAAATAGAGATTAAAACTAGCAAAAAGAGCATAAATAAAGATGAAGGATCAGTACTTTTTACTCATAATGGAATTAGTGGCCCAGTTATTCTTAATAATAGTATGGAAATTAAGAAATTCTTGCTAAAAAAGCAGGATGTGATTGTTAATTTAGATTTATGTAAAGATTATTCTTATGAAGACTTAGATTTAAAGTTAAAAAATGATTTTTCAAACAACAGCAACAAGACCATTAAAACATATCTTCATAAATTTATTCCTAAGAAGATGAGCAAAGTCTTATTAGATAACCTGAAAATTCAATCAGATAAAATTTTAAATCAAATTACCAAAAAAGAACGTTTAATCATACGAGATTCTTTAAAAAGAATATCTTTAAGTGTAGTTGATATTATCGAAAAAGAGTCATTTGTAACTAACAGTGGAGTTAAAAGAAAAGAAATTAATCCAGCTACATTTGAATCCAAAATAGTTGATAATTTATTTATTGTAGGTGAACTTGTTGACGGTTGTGGCATTAGTGGAGGATATAATTTACAACAAGCTTATTCTACAGGTGTTTTGGCATCTGAAACTATTAAGGAGAGGTTAAATAATGATTCATATTAGTTATGATAGACGAAAATATCAGGAAGATATGATAAACAATATTGAAACATTTGATAATGTCGTTGAAATAGGTTGTCATATAGGAGTCTCTACTAAAATTATTTCTCGGTTAAATCAGGACGGTACTGTTTATGCTTTTGATAATAGTCCGGAAAGTAGTGAGGCTATGAAAAATTTAGGTATTGAATACAATAATATTATTTTTACCCAAGCTGATGTTAGAGATGAAAATGTTTTATATGATTTAATGAATCGATGCGAGAATATTGATGTATTATGTGTAGATTTAGGTGGAGGATACCATCCAGATACCGTGTTTAAGGTATTTTTTATATGGTCCTCTGTTTTAAAGCCTCGTGTTACTTTGATAAGAAATAGAGGTTTGATTGATTTTATTAATAGTTCAGTATCTACTGAAGAAATTAAATCCGATGAAGGTTTTTTAGAATCTTCTGCAAATGAAATTAAGCCGAATAATTTAAATGAATTGAAATATTGGTCTGATAAGTTATAATAACTTCATTTATATAATTTATACTTCAAAAATTGATATAACCTGAATAAATTAAGAAGAAAAAGAAAAAAAAGTTTAAAGAAAGACAAACATAGAGTATTACAGTAAATGTTAAAAGTTAATTAATAACCAGCGTGATACAATGATAGGAAAAAAAATTAGAATTGAAAGAATAATTAATCGTAAAACCGGAAAATGTGTTATTGCACCAATGGATCATGGAATATCCGGAGGTCCAATACCAGGATTAATAAATATGTCCAAAACAATTGATTCAGTAGCTAGTGGAGGAGCAAATGCAGTATTAATGCATAAAGGTATGGTACTAAATGGTCACCGAGGATACGGTAAAGATATTGGATTAATATTACATCTATCTGCAAGTACAGATTTAAGTATAGACCCATACCACAAAGTTCAAGTAACAAGTGTAGAAAAAGCATTACAATTAGGTGCAGATGCAGTAAGTGTACATATTAACATTGGATCAGAAAAAGAACCAGAAATGTTAAAAACAACTGGAAGAATCGCAGAGGAATGTGACAAATGGGGAATGCCATTATTAGCTATGATGTACCCAAGAGGACCAAAAATAGAAAACGAACACGACCCAGAAGTAGTTAAATTAGCTGCAAGAGTAGGAGCAGAATTAGGTGCAGACATCGTGAAAACAAACTATACCGGTGACCCAGATACTTTTAAAGATGTAGTTGACGGATGCCCAGTACCTGTAATCATAGCCGGTGGACCAAAAATTGAAACAGACAAACAATTACTAGAAATGGTGTATGATGCAATAGAAGTTGGTGGAGCTGGAGTAGCAATAGGAAGAAATGTATTCCAATCAAAAGATCCTGCAAAAACTACAAAAGCATTAGTGGAAATTGTTCATAACAGAATGAGTCCTGACGAAGCATTAGAAATAATTGAAAACTAAGGAAGAAAAAAAATGAAATTTGCATGGATAAGACCTACTGGAACATGGAATGACCGCAAAGATGCAATAGTAAGTGCTTTAGAATCAGGAATAGAATACATTTTAGATTCTGATAATTCAGATAGCATAAAAGAATTAGGGAATGTTAAAATAGTTTCTGATAAAGAAGATTCTGATATAACATTATTAGGCCTTAATGAAAAAATAACAATAGCTGATGTGAAAAAAGCACAAGAAAAAGGAAAAGAAGTAGCTGCATACATCGAAATTAATAATAAGGAAGATGAATTACTAGTTTCAAAACTTGGAACCGTAGCAGATTATGTTATATTAAAAGGAAAAAATTGGAAAGTAATTCCATTAGAAAATATTATTGCAAGTCTTCAAGAACGTAACTCTAAAATCATGGTCGATGTTCCAACTTATGAAGAGGCAAAATTAGCACTTGAAACAATGGAACATGGATCAGATGGTGTTCTTCTCTCATCAAATGATGGAAATGAAATAAGAAAATTAGGTGAATTAATAGAAAAATCTTCTAAAGAAATATATGAACTTAAAGAAGCTACTATTACAAAAGTTGAAAGTGTAGGTCTTGGAGATAGAGTTTGTGTTGATACTTGTTCAATAATGGAAATTGGGGAAGGAATGCTTATAGGTTCATTTGCTAGTGGATTATTTATGGTTCATAGTGAATCCTTAGAAAGTGAATATGTTGCATCAAGACCATTTAGAGTAAATGCTGGTGCAGTACATGCATATGTAATGACTCCTGGAAACAAGACAAGATATTTATCAGAACTTGAAGCAGGAGATGAAGTAATTACCATAAACAGTAAAGGTGAAGCTAAAACTGCAATAATTGGTCGTTCTAAAATAGAAAGAAGACCGTTAATGATGATTGAAGCTGAACATGAAGGTAAAAAAATCAGAACTTTAGTTCAAAATGCTGAAACTATTCGTTTAGTATCTGATAAAGGTGAACCAATATCTGTAGCTGATATTAAGGTAGGCGATAAGATACTAGCTTATTTCACCGATGGTGCTAGACACTTTGGAATGGCAATTGAAGAACAAATTATTGAAAAATAATTTTATCCTAAAAAGGAATACCTTTACAGGGTTGAGGATGTAACTTGAGAGTGTTTCCAAGTATGATGCAAATGTGTTAAATACTGAAAAAACTTCTTAAGAATAATAATAATAATTTTTTGTGAAAAAAAATTAATATATTAAAAAAAAAGGGGAACATATATTAGAACCCACGGGACATGGGGGATAGCTTGGTAAACTTAAGTTCGTTAGAACTTACAACCCAAGAATCTCCAGCTTCTACAAGATGGAGAGGTTCAATTAACCTACATTGTATTTTACTATAAAAAAAATACTTTATTTTTCTTTTTTAATCAATTTTTATATTTGAGGGTTTGTTATGCGTACTTTTTTAGCAATAGAAATAGAGGATTATATTAAAAATAAAATTAATGAAACGCAACATATTATTCAAGAAAAAGATGCTGGAAAAATTAAATATGTTGAAACAGAAAATATTCATTTAACTCTGAAATTTTTTGGTGAAATAAATGAAGACCAGTTAGATGATATTAAAAAAGCAATTAATAAAATAATTGTTAAGTATGACCAATATTCTCTTAAAGTTGTGAATTTAGGAGCGTTTCCTAATATTTATAGGCCAAGAGTTATTTGGACCGGAATTAAAGATAATAAAGTTACATCTAACCTGATCAGAGATTTAGATAATGAATTTAATAAATTAGGTTTTAGGAAAGAAAAAGAGTATGTCCCTCATATTACTATTGGAAGAGTTAAAAAGATTGAAGATAAGGAAGAATTAAGTAGTGCATTGAAACTCTTGAAAAAACGGTATCATGGCAAAATGGAAGTTAAAAAGATATGTCTTAAATCAAGTAAATTAACAAGTGATGGTCCGATTTATAAGAATATTGCTGAATTTAAATTAGGAGATTAAATATGAAAGTAGTTGTAGGTATCAGTGGTGCTAGTGGAGTAATATATGGTATAAGATTATTAGAGGAACTTAAAAAAATAAAAGCTGAAACTCATCTAATTATTTCAGCAATAGCAATGGATATTATTGAACATGAAACTAATTATTCTGTTAAATCTGTTGAAGAATTAGCGGATTATATCCATGATGAAAATGATTTGAATGCTATTGTTAATAGTGGTTCTTTCAAATTTGATACTGCCATAATTATCCCCTGCAGTATGAAAACATTATCTGCAATGAGTAATGGTTATGGTGATAATGTTATTACTCGTGTAGCTGATGTTACTTTGAAAGAAAGAAGACAATTAATAATTGTTCCAAGAGAAACACCATTACGAACTGTTCATTTAGAGAATATGGTTAAAATTAGTAAGGAAGGTGCTGTAATTTTACCTGCAATGCCTGGTTTTTATCATAATCCTGAAACAATTGATGATCAAATCAATTTTATTGTTGGTAAAATATTTGACATAATGGGTATAGACAATAATTTATTTACTAAGTGGAAACAATAGTATTAATTAGGAAATAACTACATGGGAGATATTAATATGTATTTCGATATAACACCTGATGATGAATTCATCAAAACAAAAAAAGTACCAGGACCTACAAAAGAGGAAATAAGAGCACTAGTAATCAGTAAGACAAGATTAACCGATGAAGATGTAGTAGTGGATGTTGGATGTGGAACTGGTGGATTAACTTTAGAATTTGCTAAAAGAGCTAGAAGAGTATATAGTATTGATATGAATCCAGATGCTATAAAAACCACCAGAAGTAACTTAGAAAAGTTTGGTCTTCAGAACAAGGTCGATCTTATAGAAAATGAAGGTCTTGCAGCTTTAGATGATATTGAAGATTTTACTAAACTTATGATTGGAGGCAGTGGAGGAAATATCGATAACATAATTGAAACAGGTTATCTTAAGCTTCCTGTTGGTGGAAGGATAATTATCACATCAATAGTTCTTGAAACTGCAACTGATGCTGTGCATATGCTTAAGGAATTAGGTGCACAACCAGAAGTTGTTACATTAAACGTTTCACGTGGAACAATATTAGATCGTGGAGTTATGATGAAAGCATTAAATCCTATTACCATAGTTAGTGCTAAAAAAATATAATCTCCCCTCCAAAATTATTTTTTAAACTATTTTTTCTGGTGATAGAAATTTACAACGAAATATTAAAAGATATAGAACCCTCCCTCGAAGATAGACAGAACGTTATTGAATTCTCCAATAAATTAATTAAAATAATAATGGATTATTCTAAAAGTAAAAATATTAATATTAAGTGCAGATTAGTTGGTTCAATGGCTAAGAACACATCATTAATGGGAAAATCAGATATTGATATTTTCATGACATTTCCCCTATCTTATCCTGAAGAAGAATTGAAAAGTTATGGTTTAGAGTTTGGAGAATACTGTATAAAAAAAGTGGGTGGAACATCGGAGGTCCGATATGCTTCACACCCTTATACTACTGGATTAATTGATGGTTTTGAAGTGGATTTTGTTCCATGTTACCAAATTAAAGATTCAAGCGAACTGAAATCTGCTGTTGATAGAACAATATTACATACAGATTATATTCAAAGCCACATGACTGAAGAAGAAACAAGACAAGTATTACTTTTAAAAAAATTCATGACCTCAATAAATACTTATGGAGCAAATTACAAAGTTAGTGGTTTTTCCGGATATCTATGTGAATTATTAATCCTAAAATACCATAGTTTTGATAGGATTATTGAAGAAGCAGCAAATAATTGGCATAACAGGTATAAAATTGATTTAGAAGAATACGGGACAAGTAATAATTTTAAGGATCCATTAATAGTAATTGACCCTACTGATAAAAACAGGAATGTAGCAGCCGCATTATCATTACAAAAATTTTCAGAATTTATTATTGCATGCCGAAATTACCTATCTGACCCTAAAATGGAATATTTCCAAAACAGGAAAATTCATATAACACGCGAAGAGCTAATAACTGAATTCACAAAGAGAGGGACTAAATGTTATGTTTTATCATTTAATGTACCTGAATTACCTGATGATGTAATTTATCCTCAGATAAATAAGACTATGAATTCATTCATTAAAGTTTCAGAAATGTATGATTTCAGAATTATTGAAAATAATTACTACATTAACTCAGATAATGAAGCAAGAATAATATTAGAATATGACAATGATGAAGTATCCAACATTAAAATACATAAGGGACCACAAATCAAATATAAAGAGAATGGAATGAATTTTAAAAATAAATATTCTAATGCATATATCCGTGAGGATAAATGGATTTCAGTTTCAGAAAGAAAGTATAAAAATGTGCCAGAAATGGTTGATAACATAGTTAAAAAAGAGAATAGAAGTATTTTAAAATTAGGAAAAAATGTTAAAGATGAAATTACTGGAAATTATTCATTAAATACCGTGTTTGAAGTAATAGATCAAGAAAACCCTGAGGATTATGAAGAGTTGTTTATGCACATTTATCCTGATTATAAACTAAGAAGATAATTTAATAATTATTTTCTTTCATACACAAATTTTGGTACTGCATCATCAAATGGATCAAATGTTTCTATATTTTTAATTAATGTTGATTTCATACTTACTTTTGAGTGTAATGTTGATGGTAGTCTCAGTATACGTTTTAAGTCTATGGATACTTTAGTATCAGTGATGTTCATGTTTATTCTTGCAACTGCACTGATTACTTTATTAATACGTCGTGGCCCGATTTGTGTTCTGAATGCTCCCCAACTATCTTCTTCTAGGAAATGTCTATATTTTAGAACATCATTTAATAATTTTTTATTAACATTATCCAATTGGGATTTTTTTGTTAAGTGAAGAATTGTGTACTTGGACCATTTTGTAAAATTTCTTGAATAACCATAGGGTATGATGAAGTGTTGTAGGTTATTGAAGCCTAATGAGTTTGTTAAATCCGGTTCTTTTGCTCC
Source organism: Methanosphaera sp. (assembly GCA_017431845.1). Taxonomy (GTDB): domain Archaea; phylum Methanobacteriota; class Methanobacteria; order Methanobacteriales; family Methanobacteriaceae; genus Methanosphaera. Next base: position 31,762 of record JAFRKG010000090.1, read on the forward strand.
GATTACATATTGTACTATTTGTCCTCTAAGTTCACTTGATGCTTCCATTATGCTTTCATCAAGTACTCTTACGTGATATCCTCTACCGGAATAAATCATGTTGATATTTTTAAGTCCCATTTCACCTTTTAATACGTCTTTAATCATTAACACTATTTCTTTAGCTTGACTTAGACATATGTCACATACTTGTCCTTCTTCACAGTCACATGTTCTTATTGGCACGTCTTTTGCATCTACATCAAAAACTAGTTCTGATTTTTGCCATCCTTTTCTTTGTTTAGGATTATTATAGAATGCTACTGAACAATATGATGCGAATGGTTGTTTTGCTTTGATGAAACGTTTTAATCTTAAAGGATCTTGGAATGTTTTATACCTGTCATTAGGTCCTTGTCCAAAATGGTCAAAACCAAACTCTCTGCTGGTTAAGGAGTCTAAGACAAAGTTTGGTACATCATTCACATCCCATTCTTCCCTATAGAATAGTTTTCGTTCATAATTAGATGCAGGTTTTAATTCAATCTCCATTATTTTTCACCTGCCCCATTTTGTTATCTTTTTTCATAAGTCTTCTTTTTCTATTGTAATATGTTATTGGATTTCCAATTTTTTTACAATCTACATTAGGTGTGCATAAGTTTGGCATGTGTAATTTAATTTTTTCACAACTCATCGGAGTGTACCATTGTGTTTCTCCTTCATGATCAAGTTTTAATTCATTATGCATTCCAAAGCCTAATTTGGAGTTGATGTTTATTTTTTCTTGTGGTTGATCCTTGAATAATGGTGGACTACATGCTTGTGCTGCTTCATATATTAGGGGTATGATTTCGTTGTGTGTTATTTCTAGTGAAGGGTCTACATCAGATATTTTCATGTTTTGTTCTTGTTTTGAAAATATTGATGGGCATAATCTTGAATAGGATATGAATGGTGTTAGAAAAAGTACTATTGCATCGTTTCGGCCACCACTTTTTATTCCTTGCATACATTTTCGTACACATGGCGGAAATGCTTCCATTTCATAGTTTACTGGTTGATCATCAACATAATTTACTCCACCTTGTGAAGCATATTTCTTGGATTGTGCTTCTTGTTGAACTTCTTTAATGTTTTCTGCTAATTCTATTAGTAATGGGTTAGGTTCAACCATTCTTTTTGACATTTCATAAACGTTTTCTATGTATTTTTTTGTATTGTATCTTATTAGGTTTAGTAATATTTTTGATTTAATTTTTGTTCCTGCAGTTACTTCATACATTGTCCTTGGATCCCTGTTATGGATTAAATGTCCATATTCTTCTATGAAATCTTCATATTCAAGGATTATTTTTCCATTTGATAGTAATAATTCGTTTAAATCAAGTTTTCCTAGATCAAATATTTCTTTTAAATCTGTCCAGTATAAGTTGTTTGTATCTATTAATTGATTTAATGTTTTTCGTAGAAATGTTGCTTGAAAATCGTTTGATTCAGATTTCAAAATTTCTAATCTTTGAGAAATTATGTCTTCCTCACAGTCTAATATAAGTCGGGCTTCATGACTATCTGGCCCATATTTTATTGCTACTGCTTGACATAGCAGGTAGAATGCCACTATATCATATTCGTAGATGTCAGGATTAAATAGGTACTCATATTTTTTTTCGTTGGATTCTGATGATTTTCTGAATAGGAACCATTCATATCTTGCTAGGGCTAATTCTTTTATTGTTTCGGGTAGTGTTCGAGGGTCGCTTAAGTTTTGACCTCTTGTATGATTAACTATGTTACTTAGTGAAGTGTTTGGTTGATTGAGCTTTTCTACTTGACCCAGTTTACTGACTATTTCTTTAGCATCATTACTAAATGGATTTATGTAAGGAGTTTTTATCATGATATTATAATATCTATATTCTATACACTAATATATTTTAGAAATATGACCAAATTACTTCAACCAAAATTTTTAGAAAATATAGCAAAATAGATAAGATATCTAAAACAAAAATATTAACATCATAAATTAAAATTATATTTAATTTTTATTAATTATGAAAAAACGGAGGCTAAACTTATATGAGTAAACTATTTATCTCTTGTGCATTACCTTATGCAAATGGTCCATGCCATCTAGGACATTTACGTTCCACTTATATTCCTGCAGATATTTATGCCAGATACAATCGTATGAATGGCGTAGATACTGTGATGGTATGTTCAACTGATGAACATGGAACGCCAATAGCTGTAAGAGCTGAACAAGAAAACATTAGTCCTAAGGATATTACAGATAAATACCATGAATTAATTGGTAATGATTTAAAAGCTTGTAACATATCATTAGATAGTTTTAGAAGAACTACTGATAAAAATCATTACAGAATGGCTCAAGAATTTTTTAAAACATTATACGATCAAGGATATATTTATGAAAAAACAATAGACCAACTTTTTTGTGATAATTGTCAAAGAAGTTTACCAGATCGATATGTGGAAGGAACTTGTCCTCATTGTGAAAGTGAAGGGGCAAGAGGAGATCAATGTGAAGTATGTGGACGTCACTTAGACCCTACAGAACTTGTAGAACCACATTGCCTAATATGTGATGGAACACCCCATGTTCAACAGTCAAAACAGTACTATTTTAAACTTCATGAATTTGAAGAACCATTGAAAGAATGGTTAAACAATAATACTAAATTACCAAAGAATGTTAAAAACTTTGCAAGAGAATGGGTTAATGAAGGTCTTAAAGATTGGATTATGACTCGTGACATGACTTGGGGTATTCCAGTACCACTTGATTCAGCTACTGGAAAAGTTTTGTACGTTTGGGCAGAAGCATTTATTGGATATCAGTCTTCGGCAGAAACATGGGCATTAAAACATGATTTAGATTGGAAGGAATACTGGGATGATAAAACTGTTCATTTTATTGGTAAAGACATAATTTATCATCATACCATATTTTGGCCTAGTATGCTTATGGGAAGAAACTGGAAATTACCTTATTCAGTTATAGGTGGTGGATACTTGTCATTAGAAGGACGTAAAATGTCTACCAGTAAAGGATGGGTAATTTGGGTTAAAGACTTCCTAGACAAATTTGACAGTGATTTGTTAAGATATTATATGGTAATTAATGCTCCGCTTAATAAGGATACTGATTTCTCCTGGGATGACTTCCAGAGAAGAATAAATAATGAATTAACTGATAATCTTGGAAACTTTATTCATAGAACATTCACATTTACTAATAAATTTTTTGAAGGTAAAATACCGGAACCTGGAGAATATACTGAAGAGGATTGTGTATTTGAAACTAGAATTAAGGAATTACCTGATAAAGTAGCAAAATGTATTGAAGAATTTGAATTCCGTGATGGATTACAGGAAATTATGACCTTAACTAAAGAGGCAAATAAATATTTTAATGATAAAAAACCTTGGAAAGCTGTTAAAGAAGATGAAGGTAGTGCTAGAACCTGCTTATACTTATCTAATCAATTAGTTCATGAGTTAGCTATCTTATTAACACCATATGTTCCTGAAACGGCACAGAAAATAAGGGAAATTATAGGTATGCCTACCGAAAATGTTACTGGATTTATGAACTTTGAAGACAGAACCCCATTAGTTACTTGGAATGAATCAAAAGAATTTTTAGAAGCAGGACATGAGATTAAAAAAGCAAAACCATTATTTGCTAAAATAGAAGATAAAATAATTGAAGAAGAAAAAAGTAAATTATATTCAATTGAAGAAAATGAAGAAGAAGAGGATAGTATGAGTGATTTGATCAGTATTGATGAATTTGGAAGAGTAGATTTAGTTGTTGGACAAATTAAAGAAGCGGAAAGAATTGAAGGTTCTAAAAATTTACTTAAATTACAAGTTGATTTAGGAGAAGAAATAAGACAAGTTGTCGCAGGTCTTGCAAAAAGATATGAACCAGAAGAACTTATTGATAGAAAAGTTATTGTAGTTGCAAATCTTCAACCTGCAAAATTGTTTGGTGTCCAATCAAATGGTATGTTATTAGCTACGGATAGTATGGAATTATTGACCACAGAAGGAAATGTTGGTGAACATATAAAATGAGCGAAACCTTAGTGACACAGAGCGAGAAGTTTCTTAAAAAGATTCAGTATAAACCAATAATTGCTGAAAGTATTGAAGATTTCGATAGTTTTATTGAAATTTACACTTATTTAAAAACGAATCTTGAAGAATTACAAAACCTTAGGAATAAAATGGAAATAAGAGGTTTTACTTCTCCGTATAGTGCTTTAAAAAGATTTGGTAAAGGAGGAAATAATAGTCCTGAAATTATTCCAGATGATGTGCATGATCAATCTAGACATGCACAATATTTCCGTATTAAAGCTTCAAATAAAAAAAACATATTAGACCAAGTCAAGTCTGCTATTGCATCCCACAAAATAGCAATAGGTCACTTAGAGGAATATGCTACTATAACCTGTAAAAAATGTGGACAAAATTATAAGAAAAATATTATTGAAAATATTTTAAAGTTTGATGATGATTATAAAATAGAAAAAATACAGTGCGACTGTTCATCCGAAGATTTTGAAATACATCCAAATAATAGTGGAATTTGTAGATTAGAACTTATAAAATATTTACCTCTCGGAGGAGAATATTTACTAAAAAGATCACAGTTAACCAAATACAGCCTTGAAGCATATAGAAGCATAATTAAAGTTATGAAACAAGAAAAAAGAGGTTTAGTAAAAAGTGTTACTGTGATTGCTAAAGTAAAAGATAAAAAAACAAACAGATGGATTAGTAAGAAAGCAAATATTGATTATGCTGATGAATCCAATTATGAATTAGAATTACGAAAAAGATACGGTCCAAACGCACGGATAGAATTATTGCAATTTAATCATAAGAAACCATCCTTGATTAATGACAAATATGTACAAAATGCACTGGCTATAGCCTATTTGCAGTATTCAGAGAATATTGTTAACCAGAATATTGATGAGATTATTCCATCACATATTCGTAATATGGACAAAATTAATACTTATCATAAAATCATAGAAGAAGCACGTAATGATGCTAGTAAATTAGCAAGAGAAGCTGATGAACGTATTGAATTAGAAGAAGAATTAAAATATATAAAATTAAAAAAGAATAATTTAATGAATAAAGATAGGGTTTTAGATAGAGAATTAAGAGAAGATCTTAACAAAAAAGTTTCTATCAAGAAGCATTTTTATATGGAAACTCCTAAAACATTGATTTTATGGGATATTTTCAAATATTATTTGACAACTACTGAGAGTAGACGAAACAATTATTCAGGTCCATTCCCTAATCTTAGACCTAATTTAGATTCGAATCAGATAAAAGTTTTTGAATATGTGTTCCCAAAAGATGTTGTTAATCTTTTAATAGATAATAATGAAAATGTTGATTCATTAGCCAATATGAAAGAAACTATTCAATACAAATCTGAACTTGAAACAAAAATAAAGAAATTACATTTGAAACCAAATCAAGAAGCAATTGGTGCAGTTGCAATACATAATAAATGTAATTTATCTTTGAATAAATCTGCAGAATTGTTACATGTTGATCCTAAAGAGGCTGTTAAAGAGAAAAATGCACTTAACAAAATTGAAAAACCTACCACGAAGAAAGCGAAGAAATTCTTAGAATTAATTAATAAGTGATTTTATGAGTTCAAAAGTACATGTGACTAAACCACTATCATCTAAATTAATCATTGAACTGCTAGATGAAAATCCTGATCTTGAAGAAATTAATTGTCCTTTAAGTTTATATGAACGAACTTCAGAAATTTATTTGGATGCTTTAGCAGAATTAGGTATTGTAATAAATATAATAGAAAGTAGAGGTCGACCTAAAAAGTATGATGATGATTTAAAGGAAAAAATAGATGAAATGTTAGATTCAGGATTAAGTGTTAAAACTATTGCATCTAAATTAAATATTAGTAGTAAAACAGTTTATTATTTAAAGAAAAATAAATTAAAACAAGGCCCTAAATCAAAGTATTCGAATAAAACCAAAAAGGAAATTTTTGATATGAGGAATGAGGGTATTCCTGTGAAAAAAATATCTGAAAAAATGAACATACCTATTAGAACAATTTATTATATTCTTAAAAATAATGAGAATCTGAATGAAGAGGTGAATTAATTGAATTCAACAGAATTGTTATTGACTTCAGGATTCTGTGGATTGATAGCTTTTTTAGTTACTTTTTTAGCTATGCCTTCTTTAATTAGAAGATTGAAAAATGCGGATATTGTTGGTAAAGATATTCATAAATTAACAAAGCCTGAAGTTGCAGAGATGGGTGGTATTGGAATCCTATTCGGGTTTGCTATAGCTATTATGGTTGGTGTTTATTTATGTCCTGAATGGAAGTCACAGTTAACTATTACGCTTATAGTAATCTTACTTACTGGTATTATAGGCATAGTTGATGATTTAATTATGTTATCCTCTAAAGAAAAGTTAATCTTGTTATGGATAGCTGGTTTGCCAATAATGTGGGTTACTCCACCTAATGTTAGTGTTATTTACATGTTAAGTATTCCTATTGCTGTTTCTGTAGCTTCTAATTTAACAAATATGTTAGCTGGTTTGAATGGTATAGAGACTGGTCTTGGTATTATTGCTTTAACTTCGTTAACTTTTTCATGTATTATTATGAATAAGTTTGATGTTGCTATAATATCTTTTTCAATGTTAGGTGCTTTGATTGCATTTTTATTCTTTAATAAGTATCCTGCTAATGTATTTCCGGGTGATGTTGGAACTTTAATTATAGGTGCTTGTATTGCAATTATTGCATTTATTGGTAGGGTTAAAATTATTGCATTTATAGTTTTGTTACCTAATATTATTGATGGTCTGCTTAAATTTTATAGTGCTGGTGTTATGGAACGTCAAAACTTTAAGCCGACTCAAGTTGATGAGGAGGGTAAGCTTATTGCACCTTCTGGTGGGTTTAACTCATTGATTAGATCTATATTGAAAAAGCCTATGAAAGAAAAAGATGTTGTTCATATTATATGGATTATTGGAATTGTATTTGGTATTATAGGTATTTTAGTTGCTTATTTTGCTAGAGGCAATTTAATTTAATTTTCACCTCCATTTTACTGTTTTTGTTATGATTTTATGTTTGTTTATTTGAATATTTTCGTAGTATAAGTCATTGTTTTTTATATCGAATGTTTCGGAAATTGTTTTTCTTATGTAGTAGTTTACTCTTGAGCCTATTATGTTTTTTTCATTGTTGTTTAGGTAAGTGTTGCTATGTAGTACTGTTTGGATTTGTATTTCATTGTTTTTTTCTGACATGTTTATTTCGATTACTTTTATTTCTGTTGGATTTGTTAGTTTTGGATAATTGTTTTGATAATTATTGAATGTGTCGTTGTAATACATTGCATAAGCATTTTTGTCTACTCCTATTTGTGCTCCTATTTGTGCTGAGGTTAGTATTGTGTTTTTTTCTGTTTCTTCTATTATTGTGTTTGTTGTGAATATTAGGATTATGATTAATATTGATGATAACAAAATGTATTCTAGTGTGATTTGTCCTTTGTTATTCATATAGATCTTCCTGATTTTTTAATTATTTTGGGTTTTTATTTTAATTATCTTGTATTATTTCAACTGTATCATTATTATTGGTAAATTCATATATATTTCCTGGTTCTAAATAGTATTGTTTTTGTTTTATTATGTTGGGAAGTATTTTAGAATATGTCAATTGGTAATGTGAATTTACAAAAACCCCTGTATCATTTATTATAAGGATATATGTTTCTTTATTAATTTTAGGAGGCAAATGATATTTTATTGAATATCCATTTCCTGCTTGGTGAACTTGTATTATAATTTCTTTTATATCATTTGTGATTATTCGTGACTCTTTTCGATTTTCAGTTTCGTCTATTGATGAAAATTCTGTCATTGTTATTGATGAAATGTATGTAAATATAATTAATAAAATGATTAATGATATTATCATTTCAATGTTAAATATTCCTTTTGAATCCATATTTTATATTAATTTTTTAATTATTA
>JAFRKG010000091.1 GCA_017431845.1 Methanosphaera sp.
ATATTTTCAGTATATGCTTTCTTTTTGGCATCCAGAAAAGTATTAAAAACAAACCGACAACAACCAAACTGATTGGTGAAAAAATTCTCCTGAACCTCATCAGGATAAATACGAACAACAAAACTCTTATACATAACAACTATCAAAAAAATACACCAAATAATAAAATATTAAAAATAGATAATAAATTATTACTTATTGTATAGTTAATAATTATTTTGATAATAGTATTTAAATATTTTGATAAAAAGTATTACTTTTCACACTTTATTCATATGATTTCTACAGGGCCAAAATGTTAAAAAAATATATTAATAACATAAGGTAATAATAATTAATGTAAACACAAAAAAATAAATAAAAAAATTAATTACTATAATTAATAACAAAAAAACAAAAGGAGAGGTTAATTAATGCAACAATTTTCAACAGCAGGATATGACAGAGCACTTACTGTATTCAGCCCAGATGGACGTTTATTCCAGATAGAATACGCGAGAGAAGCAGTAAAAAGAGGAACAACATCAGTAGGAATAGTATCAAAAGACGGAGTAATATTTGCAGTAGACAAAAAAGTAAAAAGCAAACTAGTAGTTCCAACATCAATAGAAAAAATATTCAAAATAGATGAACACATAGGAACAGCCTCCAGTGGACTAGTAGCTGATGCAAGAAGACTCGTAGACATAGCAAGAAGACAAGCACAAGTAAACAAATTACAATACCACGAACCAATATCCGTAACAGGACTAGCCAAATACATTGGTGACTTAGAACAAATGTACACCCAAAGCGGTGGAATCAGACCTTTCGGTATATCATTAATCATCGGAGGAGTATCCGATGGACAATGCAGAGTCTATGAAACAGACCCAAGTGGAGCACTAGTAGAATACAAAGCAACAGCAATAGGATTCGGACGAGAAAAAGCACTCGAACTATTCGAAGACAAATACGAAGACGACATTTCATTAGATGATGCAATCGACTTAGCAATAGAAGGAATATACAAAGCCACCGATGGAAAAGTAGCAGACGACAGTGTGGAAATATCAGTAGTAGACAAAGAAACTGCAACATACAGAAAACTTGGCGAAGAAGAAATTGAAACATACGTTAACAAAGTAGTTGAACGTAAAGAACAAGAAAAGAAAGAAGCAGAAGAAAAAGCTAAAAAAGAAGCAGAAGAAAAAGAAGCACGTAAAGCTGAATTAAAAGCTCAGAAAGAAGCTGAGAAAAAAGCAAAAGAAGTTGAAGAAGCTGATGAATCTGCTGAAGATGATGAAGAATAATCTTCATCCCATACCTTTTTTTAACCACCCTGAAAAACATTTTTATAAAACTATTTTTAAACATCAAACCTTTATAAAATAACATAATTATTAATTGTTATTACTTATAAATTATTAAATGATATAAGAAAATAAAATTATGTTAAAAATTAATCATATTACTAGGTGAAATAAAATGGTAAATGTTGATGATGCAGTAATAGCAAGATTAGAAAGTTATGGAGAAAGATTTGAAATATTAGTAGATGCTGAATTAGCTGCAGATTACAAAAGAGGAAATGATATAGAAATAGAAAATGTACTGGCAGTTGAAGAAGTATTTAAGGATGCTCATAAAGCAGATAAGGCATCAGAAGAGAATATGATGAAAGCGTTCGAAACAACAGATGCCTTAGAAGTTGCGGATATAATCATTAAGAAGGGTAACATACAAATCACTGCAAACCAAAGAAAAAAGATGCAAGAGGAAAAAACCAAGCAGGTAATTAGTAAAATTGCACGTGAAGCTATTAACCCTCAAACTAAACTTCCACACCCACCAAACAGGATTGAAAAAGCTATGGAAGAAGCAAAAGTTCATATTGATCCTATGAAAACTGTTGAAGAACAGATAGAACCAACTGTGAAAGCTATTCTTACAAAAATTCCTATACGTATTGAGAAAGTACAGGTAGCTGTTAAAATTCCTGGAACCTATGCTGGTAAATCTTATAGTATTGTTTCACAGTATGGTAAGTTGATTAAGGAAGAATGGGAGAATGATGGAAGTTGGATTGGTATTGTGGAAATTCCTGGAGGATTACAGGATAAGTTTTACACCGACCTTAGTGGATTAACTCATGGTGAAGTCGAAACAAAACTTCTTAAATAAGTACTAGTGATGAAGATGTTGTTCGTAGATAACAAACAAATTGTTTTACCCGGACATCTACTAGCAGACAGTGATCTTAAACTAGGACGAGGAACTTTTAGAGAAAATGGGAAGATTTTTTCTAACATGACTGGTATTGTGTATTTGGAAAGTGAAACAATTAGTGTTATACCTTTCAAGTATACTTATAAACCTAAATATGGTGATTTGATTATTGGTAAGGTAGTGAGTTCATCATATTCTTCTTGGACAATTAATATTAACAGCACTTATCAGGGTTATTTATCAGCTTCTGAGTTATATGATAAGAATGAACAGAATATGAACCAGATAATTAATGTTAAGGATGTTCTTCTCTTGAGGGTTGCTAATGTTGATGAAATTAATAGGGTTAAACTAACTATTCGTTCCCATGGTTTAGGAAAATTTAATCAGGGAGTTATTGTTCGAGTAAAACAACCGACGGTACATTTTTTAAGTGAAGAGAATGCTTTTCTTAATAATATGATACAGGAGTATACTTGTACTGATATGATTGTTGCAAAAAATGGTTTAATTTGGATTAATGGACTTAAGGAAAATGTTGAGAAATTATTGAAAATTATTGAGGAGATAGAGAATAATCCATTCAAACATAATCTGATTAAAATAGTTCAGTCTAAAATTATGAACTTATAATAAGGGAGTATATAACATGAGTAAACAATTTATTAGAAAGGATGGACGGGCTTTTAATTCTCTGCGTAATATGAAAATGAAGGTTGGCGTGTTAAATAATGCTGATGGTTCTGCATATGTTGAATGTGGTAATAATAAGGTTTTAGTTGGTGTGTATGGGCCTAGAGAATTATATTCTAAGAAGCATTCTAAGCCTGATGGTGCTGTTTTAAGATGTAAATATAATATGGCGCCTTTTTCTGTTAAGGAACGTAAGAGGCCTGGTCCTGATAGGCGTTCTACTGAAATATCTAAGCTTATTTCTGAGGCTATTACGCCAGGTATTTTTTTAGAGAAGTATCCTCGTTCTTCTATTGATATTTCTATTGAGGTTTTGGAGGCTGAGGGTGGTACTCGTTGTTTGGGTATTGTTGGTGCTAGTCTTGCCCTTGCTGATGCTGAAATTCCTATGAGGGATTTGATTAGTGCTTGTGCTGTGGGTAAGGTTGATAATCATATTGTTGTTGATTTATCTGAGGAAGAGGATCAGACTGGTGAGGCTGATATGCCTGTTGCTATTATGCCTCGTACGGGTGATATTACTTTCTTGCAGATGGATGGTAATTTATCGGTTCCGGAGTTTGAGGATGCTTTGAAGTTGGCGTTTGATGCTTGTTATTTTATTAATCAGTTGCAGCAGGAAACATTGTTAAGTAAGTACGGAGGAGAGAAGGATGGTAAATATTATCTCTGAAGTATCAAAGGATAAGGTTTTTGATTTGTTGAATCATGAACAGCGTATTGATGATAGAGAGTTTTCGGAGTATCGTGATATTAAGATTAGAACGGATTTTATTAAGAAGGCTGATGGTTCGGCTATGGTGTCTATTGGTGGTACTACTGTTCTTGCGGGTGTGAAGGCTCAGGTTGCTACGCCTTTCCCTAATAGTCCTGATAGTGGTATTATTATTATTAATGCTGAGTTGCTTGCTATTGCTAGTCGTAATTTTGAGTATGGTCCGCCTAATAAGTTTGCTGTTGAGATTTCTCGTGTTGTTGACAGAACTATTCGTGAGGCTCCTCTTATTGATTTGGGTAAGTTATGTATTGTTGAGGGCAGTAAGGTTTGGAAGTTGCATGTTGATATTGATATCTTGGATTTTGATGGTAATTTGATGGATGCTACTTGTTTGGCTGCTGTTAGTGCCTTGTTGACTACTAAGATTCCTACTGCGAAGTTTGTTAATGATGAGTTGTCTATTGATGAGGATCGTTTGTCTGGTCTTCCTATATTGAGTAGGAGTGTTTTATGTACTGTTGTTAAGGTTAATGATCAGTTGATTGTGGATCCGATTCATGTTGAGGAGACTTTGATGGAGGCTAGTCTTTCTATTGGTTTTAGGGAGGATGGTACTTTGTGTGCTCTTCAAAAGTGTGGTTTGAATGTTATGACTGGCAGGGAGGTTATGCAGTCTATGAGTATGGCTTTTAATCATAGTAGGGATATGTTTTCTTTGCTTGAAAAGTTGAAACCATAAGTATATATTAGATGAAGTTTAAAGATATTATATAGTTATATTATAAGGAAAATAGATTTTAGGTGTCTATTGGTTTAATTCCGAAATAATATTATTTTTTAAGCTAATTATTTGAAGTGCAGCAAGATTGTTGTTACTTTTTAGTTAATGAATACAATGAGTGGAGAAGTGCCTGTTAAACATTTTTATAGGTTTTTGTTTTAGAGGTAACTGTCTTTACATGTTATAATTATCTTCAAATATTTTTTTTAAGATATGGAAAGATAAACAATATTTCATATATTAACTTAATGGAAGGTGAAAAAATGGTAAGAAAAAGTAAAGTAGGATCTACTGGACGTTTTGGTGCTAGATACGGTAGAAAAGCTAAAAGAACCGTAAGAGATATCGAAGATAAAATGCATGCAAAACACATTTGTCCTAGATGTGATAGACCAGGTGTGAAAAGAACCCACGCTGGTATCTGGAAATGTAAAAAATGTGGTAACGTATTTACTGGTGGAGCATACATTCCTACAACACCAATGGGAAAAGTTGCAAAACGTAACATTAAACGTATCGTTGGAGGAGAATAAGCATGTACAAATGCATTAAATGTGGACAAACAGTTGATGTTAAAAAATATTCGGAATCAAAATGTCCTAAATGCAGATACAGAATTTTATTTAAAGAAGTTCCTGTAGTAAAACGTACTATTAAAGCTCGATAAGTATTTTTACTATTTTTTTATTAAGGGTATTATTCCCTTTTTATCCTTTTTATAAAACTATTTTTTTATTATATTATTATTTTCATAGTGATTATTTATGTTATACGATGTAAATTATAAGTTTGTGATTTCTACTAGTAGAAAGCCTACCCAGATTACAAGAAGATTTGCTCAGTTTTTGAAGCATTACTTTAATGCTGTTTATATTAATAGGGGAAAGTCTAGTTTTAGTAAGATTGTTAATCAGGCAAAAAGTTATGAGAATTCCCTTTTGTTGGTTATTACTGAAACCAAGGGTAATCCTAGCAGCGTAAATGTTTATGATTTAGGTGTGGATGCTGAAAATCCGTGTTGTAGCATTTATATTAATGTGTCTTTGCCCCAGGAGAATAGTAGTGTGAATACTGATAGTTCAGCTATTGTGTTAATTAATAAGGCACGGGGTTTGGATGACTTGTTTGTTGATATGAGTAGTTTTAAGAGTGGTGAAAAGATTAGGAGTAACTGTATTGTCATACGGGATTATGAGGATAATATGTATAGTGCCGATTTTATTGATAAGAAAGGTTTGGATACTGATTATAGGGTTTATATTAAGGGGTTTAAATTGTATTAGGATGATGAGTTTTATGTGTGAAGATAAGATTTTAGATAGTGTTGAAACTGTGTTTAATGTAGAGTATGATAATTGTCATGATGCTGAGATTGTTTATAATTCTATTAAGCCGGAGATTTCTTTTGCTCGTGGTGAACGTTCAACTAGTGAGATTGAATTAGAGGGTAATGTTATTGTTATCCGGATTTTTTCGAGTGATGTTGTTAGCTTACGTGCTTCTATTAATTCTTATGTTCGATGGATAAAATTATCTAATGAAATCATAAAAATTTAATATGATGATGGAGATATATTATATTAATATAAATTTACGTTAATTATTTTATTTAAAGAAAGAAATATTATAGGTGAGAAAATATGGATATGCCACAAAATGTACAAGAACAATTAAATCAATTCCAACAAGTTCAACAGCAGGCCCAGTCAATTGCTATGCAAAAACAGACTGTTACTTTACAGATTAATGAAGCTAAAAAGGCTTTAGATGAATTATCTAAAACTGCTGATGATCAGGATGTTTATAAAACTGCTGGTCCTTTACTTATTAAGACTAATAAGGCTGACAGTGAAACTGAATTGAAAGACAGTATTGAAATGCTTGAAATTAGGCAGAAAACTATTGAAAAACAGGAAAAACGTATTGCTAGCAGACTTGAAGAATTACAGACTAGTCTTCAGAGTGCTATGAGTCAAGTACAGCAATAGATTATTATTTTTTTCTATTGTTTATCCTTTTTTATATTATAACCACCCAATTTTGTTTTTATTGATAAACTGATTTTTTTTTAGATGGGAGAATTTTATTATGATACCGTTAACTGATAGTGAAGTTGAAGAAATTATTGATATTGCATATTCTACTAGTGAAAGATATATATTGAAGCATGTGAATAAGAAGGAGTTTGAGGATATTAATATTACTATTAATCTTGAGCGTGGTAGTGAAGGTTTTGATATTGATATAGATATTGATTTGGATAGTGATGTTAATTTACCTGATGATTTGGCAGATGCTGCTATTAATCTTAGTTTGGATGCTGTTGATGAGTATGTTGAAAATAGAAATAAGAGTTTAGATTAGTATGATTATTCCTGTTTTTGATGTTAAGGATGGCATGTGTGTTAGTGGTAAGAGTGGTTTCAGGGATACTTACACCAGATTGGATAGTGTTTATGGTGATGATATTTTTGAGATGTCACTTGGTCTGAGGGATGCTGGTGCTCGTGTTGTTTATATTGCTGATTTAGATAGGATTATGGGTGTTGGTGATAATAGTGGCTTGATATCTGAGGTTAATAGGGTTGTTCCTGTTTTGTTGGATAATGGTGCTTCCTGTGTTGATGATATTATTTTTAATAAAAATATTTGCACTTACCCTATATTAGCTACTGAAACTATGAATAGTATAAGTGATGTTGAGCAAATTTTCGAAGAAATGCCTCATGATAATATAGTTATAAGTGTGGATATTAAGGATAATGAACTGTTAATAAAGAATAAGTGTATCAAATTGGATGATATAATACGCCTAATCAATAAGGTTAAACCAGCATACACAATACTCTTAAACCTATCACAAGTAGGTACCGAGGAAGGAAACACCAACAACATAATAGAAGACATCATAGAAAAAACACCATACACACAACACATAATAGCAGGCGGAATAACCAACCAAAGCATCACATCCTACAAAAAGAAGGGCATAGACAACTTCATAATCGGCACAATACTACATGAAGGAAGACTATCCAAGGAACACACCTGGTGAAAAAATATGAAAAACAAAATACTCAGTATAGGTCCGGTGACAAAAGATCATATCATAACACCCCATGACTCATATTCACAGATAGGCGGTGCAGTATACTACCAGACAATGACATTAACCCAACTAGAACAAGACGCCACATCAATAATAACAATAGGAAAAAATGATACAAAACTACTAAACAATATAATGAAAAAACAAGAAATAATACTAAAAGAAAAAACACAAGAATACACAAACATCTACGACACAAAACTAAACAGAACACAAAAAGCCATACTACCCGAAAACACAATACACCCACAAGACATAAAAATCAACCTAACACCCATAAAATACGCACTAATATCACCCCTATCCCCAGAAGACATACCACCAGAAACAATACAACACATAAAACAACACCATACAACAACAATACTACTACCACAAGGATACCTCAGAAAAACAGACAAAAACAACAACATAACACAAAAACAATGGAACAACAAAGAAAAATACCTCAAACACACAGACATAATATGCCTAGACAAAAAAGAAGCAAAGACCGCATTCAACATAGACAACATAAAAAAAGAAACCATAAACAAGATACTAAACAAATACAACCTCCAACAAGTAATCATAACACTCGCAGAAAAAGGATCAAAAATCTACACAAAAAATGAAACAATAAAAATACCAGCAATAAAAACCACAAAAAACATAGACGCAACCGGACTAGGAGACACATACATAGCAGCATACATAACAAAACTACAAGAAACCAGAAACATCAGAGAAGCAGGACTATTCGCATCAATAACAGCAAAAGAAAAACTAGAAAACAAAGGCCCACTACAAACAAACAAAGAAAAAATAGAAGAAGAATTAGACAAGTATAGATAAACTAACAAATGGGATAAGAACAGCCAAGACAAACAATGCAATGCCCACAACCAACTGTATCCTATTTTCTTCCAACCCACCAGATAACATGAAATATATTCCGGCAACAGCAAATATTGTAGGAATAATCTCAGAATATAATAATAAGAAGTCCATATCTCTAATCTCCAATTCAATCAATTAAATAATAATCCCTTAACTATAAAGCTAATAATATTTATGATAATATAACAATATACATTTTACTATTTTTCTTATAAAATCTTCATCAAATCAATCAAACTATTAATTTCCCGCACATTCTCAGATACACCCATATCCTCAAGAACATCCTTCTGTTCAGAAGTAAGCTTAGAATTAATAAGCATACTCTGCATACCAGCATTACAAGCACCCATAATATCCGCATCAAAATTATTACCAATCATCAAAGAAGTACCCGCAGTAACACCAAGCCTCTTCATAGCAATCTCAAAAATCTCCGCATCAGGCTTTTCAACACCAACAGATTCAGATGTAACCACATCATCAAAGAATGGGTAAACACCCAGCCGAACCAACTTTTCCCACTGCTTCAACTCCTTACCATTAGTAATAAGACCAACCTTATACCCCTGACTTTTAAGGTACAATAGTATGGAGAATGATTCAGGTTCCAACTTAAGCATAGCAAACTTAGTATTATGATAAGTGATAATGCCGTTAACAATTATTAAAGGATCCTCCTCACCATTAACCTCCTCAACAAGGATATTGAAATGCTTATCATAATTTGAACCCTTATCCTTAATAATCTTAATAAGATGTTCATATCCCTCATCTTCAGTACATTTAAGACCATTATGCACCATTGATTTAACTGCAGCACGCCTTGCAATTGCAGCAAACCCTGAAGTATCATATATAGTGTCATCCATATCAAAAAATACTGCTCTAAACATATGTATAAATATATGATTCTTACATTATTAATAAATTATTATAAAAAGAAAAAAGGAATATAAAAATTGGAGTTTAAAGTTTAAATGAACCATCAATGAGTGATTCCTTAAGTTCCTCTGCAATATCCATTCCACGCTTCTTATCAGACTGTCTGCAAGTGACTGGTATCGTTCTTTCCGTACCCTCGGCTTCAATTCTGATTTTACCAAGTTCTATGCTTGGCACACCACGTGGACAAACATATGCACAGTATCCACAACCATAACATAAATCCGGATCTATTGTTTTATCTTTCTTATAAGCATTTACTGGACAGTAAAGTTCTGGCAAACATGGAATACAATTAAAACATTTATCAGGGTCCGTTGTTGGCCTGTAATCAACACCATCCCATACAGTATAATCAATATTGTCTATTGGCAAGTGTCTTCCATGAATATCACATACAGGTAATTGTATATCCTTGTTAAGCACCTTTAGGTTTTCAAGCACTTCCTCACTTGTAACTGGTATAGGAATTGCAACTGAATCAAATACCTCCGGACCCATACCTGTCTTAAATCCTCCAAGGTAATATGGATTCATTTCCTTTATGTTTGCTGTAAGCATGAGGTTAGGTTTTTCATCAGTACTTCTTGTACCATTATCAATTATTACACCCTGAGCACCATTTAACAGTACCTTTGTTCCAGGTTTTATAATATTCTGTTCAGGATCATTTGCTAGTGGGTTTATGTCACCACAGCCACTGAAAGAATAATTATTATATGGTCCTTCCATTGGGGCTACATTAAATATTGATTCTTGTGCTTTTCTATCCGGATTTGTGAATGAATTATAATTCTTGAAGGCCATACGTGTACCAATGATTCTGGCCGTGCCAAGATCATCCAATGTTATTGTAGTATTGAACTCTTTTCCTTCATTATCAAATACCTGAACATCTATTTCCTTACCTTCCACTAAATCTTTTAGAAGGAATCCGCCACCATATCCTTCCCTTGTTTTACTATGATTTGTACCATACAGTACAACATCAACAGACCCTAATAATTCATTAGGGCATGGACCAGGATATGCTGCAACACCATTCAGGTAGACTTCTTTTGCCTTGTTAAATTCTCCAGGTTCAGATACTGGAATATGCAGTAATGCCGTGGTTCCACTCATCACACCACTAGTTCCACATGTTACTACATCAACATCATCCAAAGTAACTTCTTCACCATTTTTTAATTTAGTTTTAAGTTCCTGTGCTGTCAGAACAACTGCATCACCTGAATCTAATTTTTCCCTAATTTCTTCTATTGTTTTTACCATTTCTTAACCACTCCTCCTTATTTGTTCATAGCCTATGTATTCTATGAATATGTTTTGTTAAAAGTTATTAATTAAATTAATTCCATATTTCATAACTGGAGTAACATTATACTCATTAGAAATGCGTCTGTTAAGAGGTGAGATAAATATGGTACTAATAGATTTCTTGTCTTATAGTAACCGTATACTTCGAAAATTGAGCCCAGGCCTTGTATTAGTAAAACGGAGTATAGGGTGACTCCATCAGTATAATGTAATAATCCGAAACCTGCCATTACTATTATTGCTGAGACTATGAATGATAGTTTACGCTTTTGTGAAAACTTATAGAATAGTCTCATGAAGAACATTAATGGTATGAATTTAATTAATTCTTCACTCATCATGGAAAAGATTAGTGAGATTATGGTTTCTATTGTCACATAATCCTCAGGCACTACTCCCCCACTTCCTGTTAAGCCAAGTGTTTCCAGTATTATTATCATAACCATTGCATAACAGATATATCCTAGAAACATTAGTATTGCTAGTTTTACTTCATCACGGGTAGGCCAGCGTATTATGAGTTTATAATCCCATCCTAGATAATATAGTAATGGTATGAACATTACAGTGCATTGAATTAAGCTTGATAAGAATTCTGAATAATCGTATACTGATGCTGATAGTATGAAACCTAATAGTATTGATATGAATAGAAGTATCCAACCAGTGACCGGCATTCTAGGATTATGTTTGTAGAAGGGTAAATCGTATACTGCATAGTCCTTAGTTAATATTTCTTTTAAAATGTTTTTTATCCCCTTTATTCCTTTGTTGATATTATATTAGGATTTTCATTATTTAAAGGATTTTCTAAAAAAAAGGATATGTTAAAAAAAGTTTAAAAATAGTTAATAAAATTAATTAAGTTATTATAATTCATTTATTTTATCATGTAATGCAGTGAATGCTTCTTCTTTCTTATCAAGTTGTGTCATTCCCGCACCTTGTGCAAGGTTAGGTTTTCCTCCTCCTCTTCCACCCATGATTTCACCGATAATGTTTATTACATCACCCATTTTCAGGCCTTTATCCACTATCTGCTGGTTACATGATGCTACAATATTTCCCTGATTGTTAATGATAACAGCAAGGTCTGCTACTTCATCTTTCTCCACGAGGTTTGTTGCTATTTCTCTTAGCTGTCCTGCCTGTGCATCCATTATTTGTGTTAATATTTTGTAACCGTTAACTTCTTCAACATTATCCTGGAGTGATGATATTTTTGCTTCTGCTAATTGTTTTTCTAGTGCTTTTATGGTTTTTTGCTGTTCCTTCCATTCGTTGAAGAACCTGTTACATGTTTTTGGTAATTGTTCTGCATCCACGCCGAACACGTCACTGCTTTCTCTTAGGATGTCATCTATTTCCTGTATCTTGTTTATTGCACTGTCTGCTACTGAGAATTCTATACGTTCCACCCCATCCTGTACTCTTTCTGTTTTAAGTACTTTGATGATTCCAACATCACCAGTGGTTTGTACGTGTGTTCCTGCACATGCTTCCACGTCTACGCCTGGTATTTCCACTACTCTTATGTCTTTTCCAGGTACTATACCTCCCTGGTATAGTTTGAATCCGTACTTGATTTCTGCGTCTGTCCTGTCATACCATTGTATGTTTACTGGGAGGTTTTGTTTAACGTACTCGTTTGCAAGTTTTTCGATTTGTTTCAGGTCATCTGTTGTGATACGTTTGTAGTGGGACAGGTCGATTCTTGTTTTTTCTATTCCGTTTTGTGATCCTGCCTGCCATATATGTTTTCCGAGAACTTTTCTTGCTGATGCTATGATAAGGTGTGTTGCTGAGTGGTTGCTTGTAAGCAGGTCTCGTCTTAGTGCATCTATTTCTCCACTTATTTCTTCGCCTATGATACCGTCTAGTTTTTCTATGTCTTCTTTGTCTACGTGGTGTAGTACTATTCCGTCCTGTTTTTCGGCGTATGTTATGTTTATTGTTGTTCCATCTGGCCTGGTGATTGTTCCTTCATCTGATGGTTGTCCTCCACCTTCAGGGTAGTATATTGTCTGGTCTAGTATTATCTTGTTTGAGTCTTCTACTCCGAGTACTTTAGCCTTGAATTGTCTTTGCTGTAGGTCATCATAGAATGCCAGGTATGTTTGTGGGTAGTCCAGTTCTAATGGTTCTTGTTCTTCTTCGTCTTCTTCTTCGTGTGCTGCTGCTATTTGTGTGTAGAAGTTATCTGGTATGTTTGCGTCAAAGTCGTATTCATTGCATATGCTTTCTACTGTTTCTGGTGGTATTCCGTTGGAGTCGTAGAAGTTTATTAGCATGTCTGTTGGGAATGATGTTTTTCCTTCTTTTCTTAGTTTTTCTATTGAACGTTTTACAAGGTTTCTTCCCTTGGTGAGTGTTGTATGGTATCTTTCTTCTTCGAGGTCTGTGATGTTTAGTATGTGTTCTGCGTTGTCCTTGATTTCTGGGTATGTTTGGCTTAGGAAGTCTAGTTGTATTTTCATTATATCTGATAATGATTCTTTGAGTCCTAGTTCGTTCATGTATTTTACTGTTCTTCTTAGAACTAGTCTTGCCAGGTATCCTTCTTTTACGTTGGATGGTATTATCCCGTCTGCTAGCATGAAGCTTAGACATCGGGTATGGTCTGCTACTATGTATATTGCTTCCATTGGTGCTGTTGCTTTTCTTAGTACTTCTGGGTCTAATGATAGTTTTTCTGCTACTTTTTTTCGTAGGAGTTTTAGGTCTGATATGTCTTCGAGGTCCATCATCCCTGCTATTCTTGCATTTTCTGATAGTATTTCTGTGTCTAGTTCTACTCCGCTTAGTTCGGTTAGTTTGTCTATTACTGGTCCGAATGTTGCATCATATGCTGTTGGTGTTCCCTGACTTACCCATGCTATACGTTCTAATCCGTATCCTGTGTCCACTATTCTTAATGGTATTTCTTCGAGGCCGTCTTTGGTTGTTTTGTATTGTATGAACACTAGTGTTGCTAGTTCTACTCCGTGTGCACATATTTCATAGGATGGTCCTTCGTTTCCTCCACCTTTCCACCAGGATTCTATGTAAGTTATTTCCTCTGGGTTGATTCCGATACTTACCAGGAATTCGTAACAGTATCTTAGTGTCTGGTCTTTCCAGTATATCTCGTTGTCGTCACTGTTGAATGCGTGGTGTGCTCCCATTGTGAAGCAGGTCATGTGTCTTCCACTTCTTCCCACATTATCCACATCATTTAATCTTATTGATGGCTGTGCTATTGTGAGAGGATTTGCCGGAGGCCTTACCATTCCACTTGTTACCCATGGCTGGAAGTCATATATTGTAGCTCCCACCAGGAATACATCATTTCTCCATCTTTTTGCAAGTACTGGGTACCTGTCTATTGGTGTATGGTTATTGTTTTTGAAAAATTCCTTAAACTGTTTCTGAATACCCATCAGATCGTATTGTTTGTTTGTAACAGGATTACCAATAAATTCATACTCATCACATGGAGCATCCCCACATGTTGATCTTTCTTTTATTGACCAGAAAGTCTGTCCACATTTACTGCAAACATGCTTCTTAAATCCTAAATCTTCTAATTCAAAAGTCATGTAAATCTCACTTTATATATAATATTTTATTTAGTACAACATAATAATTCTTCAATATTATCTTTGATAATTCATTATAAATAGATATCTGTTTAAAATGATATAAAAAAGTATTCAGATTAAAACAAGGTGGTGTCAAGATGTGTGGGTATTTTAACATCATTTCAGTAAATCGCATTTCTCTCATCCCATCGCTTTAATTTTAAGTTAAATCTTGATAAAAATCCTTTTATAGTTTTATAACATTTTTTCACATACTTTGGAGCAAGATCTTCAAATATTCTTTCTATGATATTGCTTGTGCTTTCGATTTTTGCATTTTCAAGGGAAATATGTTAAGTTTTTAAAATACGGTGCTAATTTTTCATTAATTATGTATTGAATCACTTCGGGAAAGTCATTTATTTTCTTTTTCAAGTTTTCTACGATTTTTGCTACTTCTGTTTGAGTTTTTACATCATATATTTCATATAATTCTGGTAAAAACTTTTTATATTCTTTTATTTTTTCCTCAGGGAGATTGTTATCTTTAACATATTTTCTAATAATTCTATTGTTATTTTGTTTAAAATGGAATTTACAAAATTGATGTTTAAATCCTAAAGCATTGATGGGAGACATATATTCGGGTTTTAAGTCTGTTGTAATGGCTATTCGATCTTGATTTGATGTAGCTTCTTTGAGAATTTTTTTCTTTGCTAATTACATCACAAAGGGTTAATGATAAGTTTTCAACTAATTATTTTTCTAAGGAAAATTGGTTATTGAAAATTATTATGAAATTTATATATTACCAGAATATATTAATTATTAGGTGATTTTATGGAAGTTACAACAAAAATATATGATAAATTTCAAACAGTTATTCCATCCGAAATCAGAAAACATTATAATTTAGATAAAAATTACATAATTAAATGGTCCATTAATGAATCTGGAAAAACAGAATTAGATTTTATTAAAAAAATACCAATTAAGGATATGATTGGAAGATACCATGCTAAAAAACCAATTGATTCTGTAGAATTAAAACATAAATTTAAAAATGGTGAATTATAAAATGGCAGTATTCCTAGACACTAATTTATAGTTGGATTATTTGTTGAAAATGATACATGGCATGAAAATGCTGAAAAATTATATTATAAATATGAAAAAGAAGAAATGTACATCTCCAATCTAGTTATAGCAGAAGCTATAACCCTTATGAAATTACATTTAGACACTAAAGAAATACGTGAAATATACTATAATTTACCATATTACTTTAAGATTTTGGATGATTCCAAATATTATGATGAAGCAATGGAAACATTTGTTAAATATAATGGAACAATATCATTCTTTGATGCTATGTACATAACAATAATGAAAAACAACCAAATATATGAAATTATATCATTTGATAAAGATTTTGATAACAAAAAAGAAATTGTTAGAATATTTCTACCATTAAATAGATAGTAAACAAGAAGTAATTCTCATATGCACCAACCCTGTTGTATTCTCATCCAATTGATGATTCACATATATCCCTATTTCAAATGAGAAAATTTCTTTTATTATCTGCGTTTATTATCTTAAAACTCCTATTGGTAATACTTTTACCCCATCATCTCGTGTATAGGCAAATTTTGTTCCTGTTATTACGGCTAAAAATTTGGGTTCTTTCATTTTAAGATTCTTTTCTTTTATATTCCTTTTTATGAGTTTTTCTAGTTTTAATAGGTTTATTGCTCCTTGATCTATTTTGTTTCTACCCAGTTTAAATTCGATTAATGCATAATCCCCATTTTTTAAGTGAATTACACAATCAGCTCCTAAACCATGTTTATCATGATAATAAGATATTTGTCCTTTTTCTTTAAGTGTGTATACGCTCAAATCCCTAATACATAATGTTTCAAAGATGAATCCGAATGTATTTAAATCAAATAGCAATGCTTCATCATCCATATTTAATGATGCAGCAACTAGGGATGGGTCGATGAATTCTCTTTTTGGACCTTTACGCATTGCGGATGCTGATCGAATATTAGGATTCCATGCTCCAATATCCTGTATTACAAATAATTTGCTTAATGCTTGATGATACTTTCTGAATGTATTATCATTAAAATTTTGGTATTTTTCTCGTATGTCTCTTATTATTGTCTTGTTGGATGCTAGTGTGGATATGTTTCTTGAATATGATTTTATAAACTCTCGAACTTTATCAGAGTCTTTCTTATTATTATCAATTCGGGAGATATCATCATCAATTATATTTTCTAAATAATTTTCTACAACAAATAGTTGTGCTTTTTTTGTTGTTTTATTTAATGATTCAGGCCAACCTCCCCTACATGCAGCATAAATTAAGTTTTCTATTGTTAAATCAGATGTGATACCATCAATATTAATATCGGGATTTTTAAATAAATCTAATATTTTTATTTTTCCATTTGATTCTCCACTTTCATATAATGTCATTGGTTTCATTAAGATCCTATTTATTCGTCCTGTACCTGTATGCTTTATTTTAGAGTTGTCAATAACTGTTGAACCAGTTAGTATATATAATCCATCTTCATTTGTATTATCAACACTTGTTCTTACTGCATCCCATAATACGGGTATGTCCTGCCATTCATCAATTAATCTGGGTTTAGATCCTTCCAGTAGTTTTGAAGGTGCGAATGAGGATAATTCTTCATATGAACTGAAGTTATCAGGATTTTGTAATTCGAGAATACTTTTTGCATGTTGTTTAGAGGTAGTGGTTTTTCCACACCATTTTGGTCCAACAATAACTATTGCCCCAATCATATTTAATCTTTCTTTAATTATTTCATCAAGATATCGTTTTAAATATTTTTTCATTATAACACACATCCTTCCTTTTTTCATAAAATAATTAATTTTATCCTATTTTTCTTATTCCTCATTTTATTTTTACTTATATAATAATATATTTTTCCCCAAATTAATAACATAATTTTCCATAAATCAATAACATAATTTTCCATAAATCAATAACATAATTTTCCCTAAATCAATTACATGTTTTTTTCACGGCAAATAGCTGAGATTTTTTAGGATAAACTATTTGGTTATTCTAGAAATAAGAAAAGTATTGTTATATAAGGGGAATATTTTAGATAGTTAAATGTTAATGTTTATTAGATTATATATTTCTTAATCTGGTTAACATTTTTTTATATTATTTCTTCGTTATAGGCAGGTTAAACGAAGAAAAACAAAAAAATATTGTGAAAATTAAAAGCATATAAACATTTAAAAATAAACCTCAATATATATTGAAAAAAAAACAATACATCAAACATGTATTGAAAAAAACAATACATTTAATATGTATTGAAAAAAATAATATAATATAATTAAACTTATGTAAGAGAGATATTATGAACAATCTTCCTTGGGGTACAGATGAAAATTTAAAAGAAGATCAATTTTATAATAGAGTTGAAACTATTGATTTATTATCCAATATGCTTAACAGTAGCCAGTATGGTTCTACTCCTTCAATTTTACTTACAGGGGTTAGAGGTGTTGGAAAAACTGTCTTAATGAAAAGAATCCAACAATTGTTTGAAAACAAATTTTTAGTAATTTATATTAATTTAAAAAATGTAAATTCATACCAAGAAAATAATTTAGATCGTTTATCCATAATGAAATTAATATACAAAACAATTATCACTTCTTCACAAAAGGCCAATATAAAAACAATTAATAAACAAATAGAAAAATATTTTAAAACAAATAATTTTAAGATAGATAACATATTATCTTATAAACATATACCTATTCCAGTATTATCTTCTAAAACAGATTATCCTAGTTTTGCAGAATTTGTAATGGATTTACCTCAACAAATTTATGAAGAAAACAAGACAAAAATTAAAGGCGTATTCGTATTTATTGATGAATTTCAAGTATTAAAAGAATTAGATGGTGATTTAAATAGTTTTTTATGGTTTTTAAGAAATAAAATACAATCACAGAAAAATGTAGCTTACATGATTTCAGGAAGTATGAGTTTGAAGGACAACTTCTTTGAAAAAATTAATGGACATAAGGGTGCTTTTGGAGGAAGAATGCTAACTATTAACATAGAACCATTTAGTCCAGAAACCACCAGACAATATTTAACTGAAAAAGCTCCAGAATTAACTTTCAACAAAGAGGGATTTGAACGATTCTATAAATGTTCACAGGGAATACCATATATGATTAACACTATTGCTAAATTTTTACCAACCGACACTATAATAGAGAAAAATACTGTGAAAAACGTGTATATCAAATCATTAAACATACTTGCAAATCAGGACATTGAAACATGGCTTAATTTAACAAAACAAGAACAACATATTATAACAACTTTAATCGAAAAACCATTACGTAGAATTGATTTAGCAAAACAATTAGGAGTTACTTCCGGATCACTAAGTAACCAACTAAATAAATTAGAAGATTTAATGTTCATAGAATTAAATGATAACAAAAAATATATGGTGTGTGATTCAGTATTTAAGGTCTGGTTGGAGAAACATTATGAAAAATATGAGGTATACCCATATAAGCATTCTCTTAATTTATCATAAATATGAAAGGATACAATAAGAAATAGTTTTTAAGATTTACTTTTAATAATTTTTTTTAGAATTAGATTATATTTTTTTGGGTGGCTATTAATTTTTGTTTTAAAAGATAAAAAGAAAAGGGTTTGGATAATAGACTTATCCGAATAAAGCACCTAAACCTGCTGCTGCAGCTTCTTCATCTGCTTCTTCTACTTCCTCTTCTTCTTCTGGTTCTTCTTCAGCTGCTTCTGCTGCTGGTGCTGCAGCTGCTGCTGGTGCTGCTGCTACTGCTGCGGTTGCGATTGCTTCTTCAATATCTACATCTTCTAATGATGCGATTAATGCTTTGATTCTTGCATCGTCTGCGTCTACTCCAGCTGCTGATAAGATAGCTGCTACGTTTTCTTCGTTAATTTCTTTTTCTGCTGCGTTTAATAATAATGCTGCGTATACGTATTCCATGTTAATACACCTTTTAATTTTATATTATGTTTATTGTAATTAATACAATTATTTTCTTTTATATCTTTGTTAATGAATCTTAATTTGCTATTAAGATTTGAAATTTTTCCTTTACTAGTACCTTAAGAGTCTATCCGAATAGAGCTCCGAGACCTGCTGCTGCAGATACTTCTTCTTCCTCTTCTTCTTCAGGTTCTTCTTCTTCAGGTTCTTCTGTATTATCTGCAGGTGCTGCTTGTGCAGGGACTGAGTTAAGTTTTTCACTTAATTCATCGTCTAATGCATCACTTGATAATAATGATGCTACTGCTAACATTTGAGCATATGCTTTAGATAATATTTTATCAGTTGTTTCAGAAGTTAATATATTAGCATTTACAGCTAAGTTCATTGCTTCATTTGCTGCTTTCTGTATGAGTAATGGAGCAGATTCGCTGTTTGCTATACCTGCATTAACTGATAAGTTAATAGCATTTTGATATGCGGTTTGAATTGATTGAATGGTTTCTTCTTCATCAATTTTTAGCACATCTGCAGTATATATTGTGTCTCCTTCCCAAACTGCTAGTAAGTCCATACCTACTTCCATTGGGTGAATTTCAAGTTTAGATAAAACATCTGCTACTTTTTTAGGAACTTCTTCTCCTTCTTTTACAACTGTTGCATCTTCTTGAACTACAATTGAACCTTTGTCAATTTTTGCAGGTATTCCTGCTTGTTGTAATTCACCGAGGATAGGTCCTGGTGGGAAAGATGTATCTCCTGCTGGAACTACAATATCAGCTGGAGCGATAGCACCAGCTTTTGCTGGAGCTTCCGTTTTACTATCTTCTAAGATTTTAAATAGTTTGAAAGGATTCATTTCTGTGAAGACCATTGCTGGTTGACCTTCAAGGTAATCTGCTAAACCTTCAACATTTTTGTTAGCGTTATCTAATGCGATTTTAATGAAGTTTTTACGAGACATTTTTAGGATTGCTTTGTCTCCTAAAGATTTTCTCATGGTTTGTAATTGACGTGCTGGGATGTCAGCTAAGTTTACAATACCTATTATTTCATTATTATTAGTTAACTCTTCTAGTTCAGCTACTTTTTCTTTTTTCCAATCTGCAACATGTGGCATCTAGATCACCCTCGTTACAGGTCCCATTGTTGTTTTTATGTATAAGGCCTTGATCTGTTTTTGACCTTTTTCAAGGTTACGATCAAGTACATCTAATATAGCATCCACGTTTTCAGCAATTTGTGCTTCAGTCATATCTTCGGATCCTACAATAGATTGTACAATAGGTTGGTCTTTCACTCTTACTTTTACTGTGCTTTTTAATCTTCCTAATATAACTTCAGGATTTGCACTTGCTGGTATAGGTTTTGGCATTTTTTTCCTTGGTCCTAATACTGGTCCTAAGAATCTACCTACTGTTGGCATTAAGTCAGATTGTGCAACAAAGAAGTCGTAGGAGTTTGCAACTTTTTTAGCTTCTGCACGGTTTTTACCGTAAGCTTCTAATTGTTCTTTGTTTATTACTAAATCTGCACCTGCTTGTTCAGCTTGGTATGCTAATTCACCTTCAGCAATAAATGCAATTTTAACATCTTTTCCACGTCCATTAGGGAGAAGCACTTCTTCATCTAAACGGTTTTCTGGTTTGTTTATGTCTAAATCGTTGATGGTTATGACCACATCAATAGACTGTGTGAAGTTTCTCGGTTTTGATTCTTCTAAAACCTTCTTCACTGCTTCTTCAATAACTTGTGTCATTCAATTTCCTCCAAAGAACTAGATTTGGATAAATCGTAGTTCAACGTGTAATAAATATGTAACATGTACATTGTATAAAATTTTTATATTTAAAGCCTAATCGTTAGTTGATTAATATCATTAAATAATTAATACGTTACAGAACATGATTCTATGAATTGTATTTATTGGTTAAATACGTCGTCATAGTCACCATTGTCGATGTCTTTTTGGGTTTCACGACCGTCTTTACCTTCTACGTTAATTCCCATACTTACACATGTACCGACTACTTCTTTAGTTGCATGTTTGTAATCGTTTGCGAGTAAGTCATCGAATTTCATTCTTGCAACTTTAAATGCTTGTTCAACTGTGAAGTCAGCTGCTACTTCTGTACCTGGTTCGTGTGATCCACCGGATATGCCTAGTTCGTCTATAACTAGTGCTGTGGTTGGTGGTGTACCTATGGATATTTCGAAGTCTTTTGTATCCATGTCTGCGGTTATTTTGACTGGTACTTTCATTCCGCTGAAATCAGCAGTTTTTTTGTTGATTTCTTCAACAACTTGCATCATATTAATACCTAATGGACCTATAGCTGGACCTAATGGTGGTCCTGGTGTGGCTTTTCCACCTTCCACTAGGATTTCAATAGTTTGACTAGCCACTATTCAGCCTCCCTTTGTATTAATCTGATTTGGTCACCCTTCACGGTAACTGGTATTGGTACTGCTGCTTCGATTAATTCGAGCACAACATCCTCTTTTGTTTCGTCTATTCTGACTACTTTTGCTTTTTCGTCCTTGAATGGTCCTGATGTTAATTCTACAATGCTTCCTTTTTGGATGTTGGACATTGCTGGTTCAGGGTTCAAGAATTTTTGAAGCTCTTCAAAAGCCATGTCACCTTCGACTAAACCCCTCAAGTTAGGAACTTTAAGTGCAGGATGCCTCATATCTAATGTTTCTGTGGATTCGACAAAAATGTATCCTTGCATTCCTTCGGGTGATAAAATTGCTTTTATTCCGAGGTCTTCGTACTTTACACTTTGTGCTAGTAGGCTGGCTACATTTTTTTCTTGTCCTATAGCTGCTCTCATTGCGTAAAACATATTTTCACTTTCATCATTGTATTTTAAGATGTGTGTTACATCTTATCTGTTTCTAAATATTAAAAGATAATATTTGTTTTTCTTTTTTATTTTTTTGGATTGGGTTTTGTTAAAATAATATCTAAGAGTAGAATAATAGTTGTGATATTAAAGCTATTATGAATCCTATTACACCGATGATGATGATTCCTATTCCCGTTACTTTTGCTACGGTTTTGTATTCTTCAGCATCTGGTTTTTTTGAGACTCTTAGTACTCTTTCGCATTGTTTTAAAAAACCATTAATAGATTCTTTGTTTATATTCATATTACTACCTGCATTAAAATTTCAAAAATGAGAAAATTTAAAACCTAAGATAGGGATCAAATATATATATTTATTTTAGTATTAATAAAGCTTTGGTTTTTTAGGTAATTTTTTTTAAAATAAGTTTGATGGAGAATAAAAAAAGAATTGAAAAATAGTGATGTATCCTAATGATCATTGTTAGAATACGTCATCTATGAATCCTTCGAGGTCATCACTAGGTGTTGAGGTTTCTTCGCCACGAGTTCTTTCTTTGTATGAATCGTCGCCTCCAGGCATGCCTTGTGCTGTTACTCCTGCAACAACAATGGTTGTTCTTACTGTGCTTGCAAGATCGTCCTGTATCTGTGTACCCCAGATAATGTTTGCCTCTGGATCAAGTTCGTCTGCAACAATTTGCACAATTTTTTCTGCTTCGTTGAGTGTTAGGTCGCTACTACCGCTGATGTTTACGAGTGCACTTTTTGCTGTGGATATGTCTAGGTCGAGGAGTGGGCTGTTTAATGCTTCGTTTACTGATTCGATTGCTCTGTCTCCAGTATCAGATTCACCCATACCAATCATTGCCATTCCACTGTTTTGCATTACGCTTTTTATATCTGCGAAGTCTAAACTGATTAATCCTGGTTTTGTGATTAATTCTGTGATTCCTTTTACTGCTCTTCCTAGTAATTCATCGGATACCATGAATGCTTTGTTTATTGGTAGGCTTGGTGCTACTTCTAGGAGTTTGTCGTTTGGAATTACGAGTACTGTGTCTGCTGCTTCTTGTAGTTTTTCAAGACCTTTTTCAGCGTTTTCTCTTCTTTTTATTCCTTCTGCACTGAATGGTAATGTTACTACTGCTATTGTTAGTGCACCAGCTTTTTGTGCTATTCTACTTACTACTGGTGCTGATCCTGTTCCTGTTCCTCCCCCGAGTCCACAGGTTACAAATACCATGTCTGCTCCGTCGATTTTCTTTTTGATTACTTCTTCGCTTTCTTCTGCACTTGCTTCTCCGACGTCAGGGATTCCTCCTGCTCCTAGTCCGCGGCAGGTTTCTTTTCCTATTAATATTTTGTCGTTGGATTTTGAGAAGAATAGGTCTTGTGCATCTGTGTTTATGGATATTGTTTCTGCACCTTCGATTCCTATTTCACCTAATCTTGAAATTGTATTGTTTCCTGCTCCACCTGCACCTATTACAAAGATTTTTGTTCTGCTTTGGTTTATTAGGTCAACTAATTCTCCGTTTATATCGTCTAAACTTGCATTAGTAAGATCTGGTACTTCTGGAGTTTTATCTTTTGAATCTTTTAAGCTATCGTTAATTAGAGATTTCACTTAACACCCTCACTATTAGTATATTGCGATTAATAACAGTTATTAGTAGTTATTATAATTTATTATTATGTTCATTATTGAAATAATCTTTTAAAAATCAAATTAAAGTTAATTTATTATTGAATAACCATTATTTTTGGTAAAGGTTAATGTTTGGAATAATTGAGTCAATAACAAACATATTAGTCAATAATAGCTTATATGATTAACTTTTTAATTTAATCTTAGAACATTTTTCTTAAATAACTTTATATTATTATATTTCTATGTTTTACAAAATATATAAAGTTGCTTTTTTTTAGGGTATGATTACTTCTGCTATAATATATTTAAGGTGTTATGAAAATTTATAATATTGTTGAAATGTAGATTATTATATAATTAGAATTATATAGGACTGAATAATAATGAGAGCATTTAATTTTCTAGACAAGTTTGATAGTATTGACGCTGACACGATGGTTATTGATAAGGGTTTAGGTCCGGAGTATGTTGAGGATTTTCTCAGAGTAAATGGTGATTATTTTAATTTCATAAAGTATGGTTGGGGTACTTCCATATTGTATGATGACAGTATAATTAAACAGAAGAATGAATTATATGATTCTTATGGTATTAAGAGTTATACTGGTGGAACATTATTTGAGTTAGCTAATTCCAAGAGTAGTGTTGATGAGTTTTTTAGTGAAGCTGATAGGCTTGGTTTTACTGCTGTGGAGATTTCTGATGGTTCTACTGTGATACCTGCTGATGTTAGAAGTGAGTTTATTGGTATGGCTAAGGATTTGGGTTTTTTTACTCTGAGTGAGATTGGTAAGAAGAATCCTGAGAAGGATCATGAGTATTCTACTGGTGACCGTATTAGTTTAATTAATGCTGATTTGGATAGTGGTTCTGATATGGTTATTATTGAGGGTCGTGAAAGTGGTAAGAATATTGGTATTTATGATGATAAGGGTAATGTTCGTCTTGATGATTTGAAGGAGATTTCGGGTAGTGTTGATGGTGACCGTATTATGTGGGAGGCTCCTAATAAGAATCAGCAGATTGATTTAATTCTTAATCTTGGTAATGACGTTAATATTGGTAATGTTAATACTAATGATGTTATCTCCCTGGAGACTCTTAGGCGTGGCCTACGTGGTGATACTTTAGGAAAAGTTTAATCTTAGGTTATACGCCTATTTTTTTTATTATCATATTTTTTTGTGTATTGATTGTTATGAGTTTTATGTGCATTCCCGTGTTTTGTGATTATATCCGTATTGGTGAAGGTTATGAAAAGTTAGTGGACTCTATTGGGAGTATTGCCGTTGATGGTGATATTATAGTTATTAGTGAGACTCCTATTTCTATTCTTGAGGGTAGTGTTGTTGATGAGAGCAGGTATGATTATGGGATTATGGGTTTTTTGATTGCTGAGGTTTGGTGCAAGTTTTTCTGGGGTTATGTTATGGCATTGTTTAATTATAATAGTCGTACTATCAGTAATCTTAGGAAGATGCCTGTTGAGGCTCGTGTTCATAAGGAGTTTATTTTGAGGAATTTTGGTTTGAAGCATGCTTTGATGCCGAGTGGTGATGCTGGTGTTGATTTAAGTAATGTTCCTGGTGAGTTTGTTTCTTTATTGCCTAGGGATCCTGTTAAGAGTGCTTATCTTGTGAAGAGTATGGTTTTTGATAGGTTTGGTGTTGATGTTGATGTTTTAGTTATTGATACTGATCCAACGTATTGTTTTAGGGGTCGGTTGTTTACTAGTATTCCATTATCTGTGGAGGGTATTGTTAATGATACTGGTGTTTTCGGTTATTTTTTAAGATTTTTTTCAATGTATGCTGGTGCCACTCCTCTTGCATCTACACTCATGGAAGATGCACATAGTCTCATCAAATATGCTAATCTTGCAGAGGAATGTCAAGAAAATAATTTGTCCAACTTTTTTGAAACAATTTATAATATGACAGATACATTTGAAGCAGATTTTAATGAAGTATCAGATAAAATGCTCGAGGAAGTAAAACACATCCCCTCAGTAATAATAAGAAGTAAATATTTATACTAATAACTACATAATAACATATTACTTATCTACAAATAGACAGTAACATAATAAACGGTTAAAATCAAACAATAAAAAAAAGATTATTAACCACACCCTATAACAAAAGACTATAAAACAACATAATCAATTAAGTAAAATATGGTGAATATGTACATATTGTAGAGAATAATTAAGAGAGATATCATGGCTAGAAAAAAAATTATATACAATTTTGATTATGACTCTAAATTTTTAAATGAGAAAAACGTTAAAAGACTAGCATATGACGTTACACACGATGCTGACACTAGCGAAAAAATACTAGACTGCTTATTCACAGCAGAAGTTACCGACGAACAAATAGCAGAAGCAACAGGCATAAAACTAAACTTTGTCAGAAAAGTATTATACAAAATGTATGATGTCGGAATGGCAAACTACACAAGAAAAAAAGATCCAGAAACCCAATGGTTCACATACTACTGGAGATTTGATTCAAGAAAAGCAGCACAACTACTAGAAGAAGAATACAATCGTCATAACGAAGAAATACGAGAATCACTCGAATACGAAGAAAACAACATGTTCTTCGTCTGCCCAAACGGCTGCAGATACCCATTTGAAGAAGCAACAGACTACCAGTTCATATGTCCAAGATGTAATGAAAAACTAGAATTCAAAGACAACAGCGACGTAATCGAAGATTTAAAAAATTTAGAATCCTTCTACACAATAAATAAAGAATAAACTCCCCCCTCAACATACTATTTTTAACAACACATAAAAAAATTTTTTTGGAGAATAACCTAATGTCCCCAACAGACAAACTAATAGAAAACGTATACCAGGAACTAGAATGTACAGATTACATAATAGACCACTGCAAAGTAGTATACGAACGATCAAAAGACATAACAAAACACTACAAAAACATTGACCAAGACCTGATAAAAGCAGGATGCATGCTACACGACGTTGGAAGAACAATAACAAACAACATAGAACACGCATACCTAGGAGCAGACCTGCTAAGAAACCTTAACATTGACGAAAGAATATGCCTAATAACAGAAAGACACATAGGCGCAGGAATAACCAGAGAAGAAGCAAAACAATTAGGACTACCAGACCGCAACTACATCCCCGAAACACTAGAAGAAAAAATAGTCGCACACGCCGACAACCTAGTACACGGCATAACCAAGGTAGACCTAGACTTCGTGATAAACAAATGGAACAACAAAAACATGAAACAAGAATCCATAAACATGCTGATAAACCTACACCAGGAACTATTAGGTGATACCCTATGAGCACCATAATATACACAGGACTATCATTACCATTCAATGAAGCACAAAAGATTCTTGACGCAGAATACAAGCCACCAGTCAAACGAGGAGACATAGACAAACTACTAGACACACGTAACGACATAGAAATTATAGGAATAATAGACGGAGTATTCCATCAAAGCCCAGCCGTAAGCCATAAAGAAATACTACGAGCACTAAAAGAGAACATAACCGTTGTTGGAGGCTCAAGCATGGGCGCCCTACGTGCATGTGAACTATACCCATACGGCATGATAGGAATAGGCAACATATACGAAGACTATAAAAATGGAATAATAGAATCAGATGATGATGTAGCAGTAAGCTTAAACCCAGAAACACTAGAACAAATGTCAGAATCACTAATCAACATAAGATACAACCTCACAGATGCCATGAACGAGGGTGTTATAGAGGAACCAGATTTAAAAGAATTACTAGAAATAGCCAAAGAAACATATTATCCTAAACGATCATTCAAATACGTGATAAAAAAATCATCACTAGACGATAAAAAAAGCACTAAATTACTAAACTATATCCAAAAGAACAAATACGACATTAAAACATTAGACGCAAAAAAAGTTATAAAATACATAAAAAACCTAAAAGAACAAGAAAAACTGAGAAAATAAATTTAAACCCCAATAAAAAAAGAAGTATTGTCAGGAAAAAATAGGTACAGTTGAGAAGAAAATACTTCCCAATTTTAACCTATCATAGCCCTCATTAAATCACTGGCCCTGATAAGTCCAATAGGTTCATCAGACATGTTTAAAACAGGAACCTGTTCAATATTATTTTTCTTTAAAATGTTTGCACATTCTTTAACTGATGTTTTACGTGTAACTGATATTAATTTTTCACCAGAAACATCCCGTACTAACTTATCTGAGAATTTAAGCTTATTCTTTAGGATGTACATTACACTCTGACTGTTCCAGGTCCATTTATCTCCTTCAGTACTTACTGAACTATTATGAATTTCCTGTTCACCAACTATTTGACTTTCATTGATAAAGTCAGTTTCAGTTAATATACCTGAAGCTTTACTTTCATCATTCAATGCTATTACTGATTTGAAATCAAAGTTGTGTGAAATTGAATATGCAACAGATAATGGAGTCTTATCCCATACTGTTGGTATATTACGTACCATATACTTTTCTACAGGTTCAGTGTTATTTATCTGCCATAATGCTTTGTTAATAATATCAGAGGATGTTACTATACCAACTAACTGGTTTTCTTCTGTTATAGGTACTCTTCTAATATTATTATTAATCATTTTATGAACTACTGAAATCACATCTTCATCTGGTGCTGCCG
Source organism: Methanosphaera sp. (assembly GCA_017431845.1). Taxonomy (GTDB): domain Archaea; phylum Methanobacteriota; class Methanobacteria; order Methanobacteriales; family Methanobacteriaceae; genus Methanosphaera. Next base: position 28,469 of record JAFRKG010000091.1, read on the forward strand.
TTATAGGATTTCTTGTCATAACCATTGCTATTTGATCCTCATCAGGATTTTTTATTAAATCAGAACGTGTAAGTACTCCCACCAGTTCACCTGTTTGTTTTTTAACAATAGGAATTCCAGATATTTTTTTGTCTCTGAAAATTTCATATACCGTTTGTACTGATCCTGGCACTGATCCTGCTTGTACTTCTTCTGTCATGATCTCGCTTATTTCCATATTTGATCACCTGGTATTTGCTGTTATAAATGAATTAATTAATACTGAATAATTATAATATGAATCTATTACTTTTCTTTTATTATTCGTAAATTATTTAATTATTTAATGATATGTTAGAAGTTATATAAAAATGTTAGAAAAAAATATATGTAGATAAGTTAGAGAGGTTGCTCTCTCCTGTCAGATAAGATTGGAGGATTGCTCCCCCATACTCTCTTTGGAACTGTACATGTCTGTTTCCAGTCATACGGCTCAAGCATATTGGTTATCTAAAGAAACTTCACTAGTTTCTTCAGCATAAATTATCCGCTGTTGTATCCGATGTATGCTTCGAGTAACATAGTTCCAATTAATATTGGACCATTCTTCGTCGAGTTTGTCTAATTATCGTGGACTGACACAAACCATTAGAGTTTGTACAGTTTTCTTCAACTGAAATTTGACTCATAATATCATCACACATCCTATGAATACAAATTCGTTTTAATAATCAGGTTATACACCTGTTGAAGTCAGCATATCCATCAAGCAGTCGTAATTTTTGTTAAATTCCTACTGTCTCAACGACACACGATTGCATTAGCTTTCTCAACATCCCTTACCCAATAAGGTCTTAGAATTCCCTCACAGAAACCCCTACCAATAATAATTATTAGACTTTACTGGGCTTACCGAATTTATCTTCTGTTAGACACTCGACACAACTTAGGCTCTCCCATTACCCCGACAGACATACGGGTAGTAATCAATAGACGTCCTTTTTCACTTCGTCTGACCTGCCTGCAACCTTCAACACGTCCTTTAATCATCCTAACGTGTTGGCCCACTACACGATGCTTATAAGAGTTCATTTAACATTAACCAAATTATTGGTCTTTCTCTCGCCCTCCATTCCATGGATGCTAGGAATAAGATTAGGCTTTACCTATCATGCAACCTACCCCAACGTTACCAGTAACGCAGTTTCAAGTGAGAATAACCCATACAACAAGGTTAAAAGTATCCGTTCAAATAAATACTATACTACCACGCACCAAAAAAGAAAGAATTTAATGTGCGAACAAAATTAAAGATAATCTCTCGTCGCACCAAAAAAAATGGGGGTTAATTTTTATCTTCAATGACTGTTTTACCATTCATGTATGGTACTAATACCTCTGGAACTTTTATGCTACCGTCTTCTTTCTGATAGTTTTCAAGAATACATCATATAGTTCTTTCTGTGGCAATATCCGTACTTTTTA
>JAFRKG010000092.1 GCA_017431845.1 Methanosphaera sp.
GGATTATCCAAACTTTTATAACAATAGTTATATTTTTATAGAAGCCAAAAGAATATAATAATAGAACCCAAAAAAAATAATAATACAAAAAATAAAAGGAAACAGAATGAAAAATCGCACAAATTTATTAACAAATGCAATAATATGGTTTGGAGTAGCAATATCAGTATCAGAAATAGAAGCAGGAATAGGAATAGGAAACGCATCCACAATAAGTTCATCATGGCTACCACTAATACTAGGACACATACTAGGAGGAATACTACTCTTCCTAGTAGGATACATCGGAGCATCATTACGAACAAATGCAATGGAAATGACAACAAAAACCTTCAGCAAATACGGAGCAAAATTTTTCGCAACACTAAACGTACTACAACTAGTAGCATGGGTCGCAGTACTAAACGCACAAGGAGCAACCGCAATAACCAGCCTAAATCTTCCAATATCATTCCCAACAATATGCATAATCCTAGCAATACTAATAGCAATATACGTATATATAGGCCTACAACGCATATCCAAAATCACAACAGTAGTCATGATAATACTCACAATATTACTAGCAGCACTATCAATAAAATTATTAAACATAAACCCAACAAGCATATTACCAATAACACAACCGATAAACAACAACCCCCTAAGCTTCTGGAATATCTTTGAAATATCAATAGCCATGCCAATATCCTGGCTACCCGTAATATCAGACTACACCAAAGATGCTGAAAAACCACTTAAAGCAACATTAATATCAGCACTAGCATATACAATAGCAAGCATATGGATGTACTTTATAGGAATAGAAATTGCAAATATTGGACCAACAGTTACCATTGCACAAGCAATCCTACTAGCAAACCTGGGAATATCAGGAATAATAATCATAGTAATTTCCACAGTCACCACAAACTTCATGGCAGCAAATTCAGCAGGAGAATCTGCAAAAGTCATATATAATAAACTTAATCCCAAAATAGTAGGTATAATTGTTAGTGCAATAAGTGCCATACTCGCAATATCAGGTATAATGAATTACTATATTAATTTCTTATACCTTATATCATCAGTATTTGCACCAATGGCAGCAGTTCTATTAATTTCATATTACTGTACAAAACAAGAAAATAAAACAAATAATTGGTATTGGAACATGTTTGCATGGTTTGCCGGATTTATAACATATACACTAACAGGATATGTTGATTCAATAGTTCTTGGCCCTACATTACTAGCAATTATTGTATCAGGAGCATTAACTTATCTTGGAATACTAATTAAAAAACAGATAAAACCAGGCATAGTACCCTAAAAATAATAGAACACCTATAAGAAGATTCGTTTAAATGAATGAATCTCTTCTTATAGAATTAATACCAATTAATTTTACTCTTTTTTTAAATAAATAACATTAGCTTTAACTATAAAACTATAACTCATGAAAAATTCTTTTAAAAACAGTGATTTTCTAATAATGAAAATGGGGTGGTTAAGGAATATAACTAGTTAAAGTTATATTATAGGAACACTTAATTTATTCTGCTGCTTCTTTAGGTGTGTTCATTTTTTCGACTAATTCAGTAGGATCAACTACTTGTTTGTCAAGTGTTAATTCTTCTGGTGATAAGCCCATTGCTAATCCGTATAATTGAGCTAAGTGTAATACAGGAATTGCGAAGTTTGTTCCGTATTGTTCGTTAACTTCGGTTTGTCCTACATCGAATTGCATGTGACAGAATGGACATACATCTACGATAGCATCTACGTTAGCTGCTGACATGTTGTCTAATTTTTCTTTGGTGAAACTGGTTGTTACAGCTTTGTCTCTTGCTCTTAAACCTCCACCTGCTCCACAACACATCATTTTGTCTGCGTATGGTACTGATTTAGCTCCAGTAACTTCTACAAGTTCATCTAAGATTTTTGGATTTTTAGGGTTGTCTATTTGTAATTCATCACTTGGTTTTAAGAAGTGGCATCCGTAGTGTACTGCAACGTTTAAGTTTAAGTCTTTTTCCATTACTTCTGCAAGTTTTTCTAGACCTACATCGTTGTATAATACTTCTGCGAAGTGTCTTACACCGGTTGAACCTTTGAATTCACGGTTTACTTCTGAGAGTGATGCGTTTACTTTACCTTTTAGGTCTGCATCTTCTTTTAATAAGTCGTTAGCTTCGTGGAGTGAACCGAAACATCCGTTACATTCGGTTAATATTTCTGCTCCCATATCTTCTGCAATTGTTATGTTTCTTGCTGCGATTGTTGCCCAGGTTTCTTTATCGAAAGAACCGAATACACCTGGTGCAGGACAACAGGAAGCTCCTTCCATATCTGCTAATTCTACACCTAATTTGTCCATCATTACTCTGGTTGATTTTTCAATTCCAGGGTATCTGTTGTTCATAATACATCCTAAGAAATAAGCGTATGCCATATTAATATCCTCCTATTAAATCTTCAAAATTATTCTTTTAATTCACCGGAAGCCCAGTCGTATCCAATTAATTCATCAAATGCTGTTGCTTTGATTAAAGTTTGTACTTCTTCTAATGCTGCTGCATCTGCATGAGTTGTTGGTGGTACTTCTGATAATCCAATTTCTTTTCTTAAAGCTTTTGTTGCATCGTTGATAGGTACTGCATGACCTGTTTTTGCTACAAATGATCCAGTCATTTTGTGTGCTTTTGCCATGTAACCTTCGTGTGCTGCTACGTTTCTGATTGCTTTAACAATTTCTACGATTTTTATGTCACGAGGACATCTTTCTTGACATTCGTAACAGGTTGTACACATCCAAAGTGCATCATCTGAGATAACATCTTCTTTCATTCCCATTAATGCTTTTCTTACTAATCTTCTGATCATGTAAGGGGTTCTTCTACCTGAAGGACATGCTCCTGAACATGTACCACATTGGTAACAGATTGCTAAACTGTCTGATCCGTTTGCCATGATTTCTTCTTTGAATGTTGGATCAATATCTTTTTCAGTAATTAAGTATTCACTATCATTTAATAAAGACATATTTTCACTCCATTGATAAATACATAATATAAATTAATTTTTTTTATAATCCAATATTGATGGATTATGATTGATGCACCTAATTCACCAATCATTTTTAGATAAATGTTTAATAGTTAACTTGTAGAAATTTACTCTTAATTATAAACTTCTATTATTAGATTTATTTGTATAGTATTTAAAGGTATCAAAAAAAGAGAAGTGTGTTACCCTAAAGGTAACACCATTGTGGGAGTAAAAAAAAATATATCATAACACTTCGAAACCAATCAGTTTAATTTTGTTTGAAAATAAACCAGGCTTATTATCAATATCTTCAGACAACTTAGTAGTTATATACTTCTTATTATCATCAGGAAAAACAGTGGCAATCCTTAAATCATCATCATCCATCAAAACACTAGCCAAGAAATTAGCACCACCAGAAATTCCAATACCCAATCCAAACTCCTTAGCAATAAGTTTAGCCATATTAATAGCATCACAATCATCAATCAAAACAATATCATCAATCAAATCCTCATCCACTATGCCCGGTATGAAATCATCACCAATTCCTTCAATCATATGACTGCCCTCTTCCATACCCATTTTAAGAATAGATAACGTGGAAGGCTCCAAGGCAAAAACTTTTGAACTGGGATTGTTTTCTTTCAATCTTTTTCCAACACCCATCAAAGTTCCACCAGTCCCAATACCAGAAACAAAAGCATTCACTCCAGGTAACTCATCTATGATTTCTTGACCGGTAGTTTTATATTGTGCCTCAACATTTAATTCATTATCAAATTGTAGTGGCCTGTATGCTCCTGTTTCATTAGCAAAGTCTTCAGCCAATTCAAGTGCTCTTTTAAATCCGCCTTCTTCTTTAGAAACTAGGTGTACATGTGCACCATACATTTCAATCAATTTTCTTCTTTCTAATGACACCCAATCTGGCATGAAAATATGAACATCATGTCCAAAAAGTGCACCAATAGCACTGAACGCTATACCCGTATTTCCACTGGTTACTTCAACAATACTTTGGCCTTCGCTTAAATTACCATTTTCACGTTCTTTCTGAATAATATACAATGCAATCCTATCTTTTATACTACCAGAATAATTATAAAATTCAAGCTTAGAATATATGCTGCTTATTTTTCCTTCATATTCATAGTCAATCTTAATCATTGGCGTATTACCAACTAGCTTATCAATATTCATAATAATCCAACTCAAACAATAAAAAAAATATAATAATTCATATAAATATTTAAAGATACCACTCTTTTAGAAAAAGATGATATACACCTAAAAATAATACTTCTTTGATTAAATATTTAAAAAACATTAAACATTAACTTTTCTATAATGAGCAAAAATAAAGTTTAAATAAAACTAGTAATTAATTAATCTGAGTAATATTTCCTATTAATTGGAAAAACCACATAACATGTTTATTGAAAAATAGAGTATTAATACATTAATCTAAAAAAAAGGAAAAAAAATGAAAGAAAATTTTTAATTATTCTTCTACATCTGCACTTGATTGTGAAATACTTGGAGCAGAACTTCCAGCATTATTACTGCCAGAAGAACTACTACTAGCACTATTAATGCTTGCAACATTACTACTGCTATCACCATTATTGGAATGTTGTGTAGATGATGGAACTTTTACTTCACCCGCATCAATTACTGGTTTGTCATAATTATCAGGATTAGTTGTGTTAATATCATCACTAGTTGAAGGAATATCATCATTTTTATATTCAACAGTTATTGAATCAGGTACATCTTCAAGATCTTCATAATCTATTGTTATAGTACCATTTTCGTTGAAATGAACTATTTCAGGATCTAATCCTTCTTTTGACAGTATAACTATGAAATCTGCAAATGATATTTTTCCTGATAAGTACTCATTATACAATTGTATGTATAACCTGTAAAGGTATTTAGTGAATAATGGTATGCTATGACCATGTCCATTGTACCTGTTATATCGGTACCCACTAGATCTGTACCAGTTATACCTGTATCCATTGTATCTTGAATATTTATAGTATCTTGACTGTACATTCCATGTATTATATGAACTGTATCTGTATCCATTTATTCTTGCAGGCCTATCATCTGATGGATTGTCAGGTCTATCAATTGGTTTATTCTCTGGTATGATTTCAACCAATTTCCAAGTCCATACAAGTTGTGGTCTGTGAACATTAGTTATTACGAATCCACCGTCTTCTTCAGTAATTGTCTTAGTGTAACCATTTGGTGTTATTTCATCAACGGTATACTTGATTAATTTACCATTATCATATTTAGGTAAGTTATCAAATATTATATTCCAGTCATCATCTGGTGAAACCGTGATCTTTTTAACTTCTTTTCCATCAGCATATAAGACTAAAGTTACTGTATCAGGTCTTATTCCATCAATGTCTTCAAGGTCATCCCATTCAATTCTTACAGGAACATCTATTGTTTCTGGCCTGTGAATATTAGTTATTGTGAAGTGGTTGCCATCAGCTGTAATTGTTCTGGTATAACCATCCGGTAATACTTCATCAACAGTGTACTTGATTAGTTTACCATCCTTATATTTAGGTAAATTGTCAAATATTGTGCTCCAGTTATCTTTTGTCACTACAACATCCTTGATTTGCTTACCATTTTCATATAAGATAACAGTAACTGTATCAGGTCGTATACCATCTTGATCATCAAGGTCATCCCATACTATATCAACTTTCACATCTATTGTTTCAGGTCTGTGAATATTAGTGATGTTTATTTCATTATCACCTATTTCTATGGTTCTTGTGTAACCATCAGGTAATATTTCATCGGCTGTGTATTTGATTGGTGTTCCGTTCTCATATTTTGGTAAGTCTTCGAAGATAGTTTTCCAATCATCATCAGGAGTTATAGTCACATTCTTGATAGGTTCATCATCCTTATACAGGATAATGGTCACATTTTCTGGTCGGATACCATCTTGGTCATCTAGGTCGTCCCATTCAACGTTAACTTTCACATCAACAGTTTCTGGAGTGTGAACATTTGTTATTGTGTATCCATTAATTTTTGTAGTGTAATTTTTAATATTATCTAATTCTTTAATGGTATATACTATGTCCACGCCTTTCTTTGTTTTAGGTAGGTTTGTGAATGAGTATTCCCATAGGTCTATAGCTCTTAGTGTAACTGTCCTGTATTCTTCTCCGTTAGCTAATAACTGTATGGTGATGAGTTCAGGTCTTAGCTTATCTCTGTTGTTGTCATCATCCCAAACTTTTTTCACAGTTATGTTGATTTCTTCTGGTCTGTGTATGTTTGTGATTATTATTTCGTTGCCGTTTATTTCTATGGTTCTTGTGTAACCA
>JAFRKG010000093.1 GCA_017431845.1 Methanosphaera sp.
ATTTAGAAGAAGTTTATCAAATTTATGAAGCAGACAATAGGTTTGAAGTTTTAGATATATTAGATAATCTCTCTGGTAGGCGTGAGGAGTTTCCGGATGTTATTAATGAGATTATTGATAAAAAGATTCGTCCTTATTCTCGTTATTTATGTATGTTTCTTGACGATAGTTTTATTGAACTTACTAGTAATTGGATTTAGCGTATTGTTGGTGATTTAGCACCTAAATCTTTAAAAAATAAATTTAAAACATTACGTGGATTTTTATCTAGACTAAATGTGAAGCTTAAAAGATGGGATTCTCGAAACGCAATTTTATGATGGAAAAGTTAACTTCACCACACATTTTGACAACACCAAAAACCAATTAAATATAAATATATAAAAAGACAGATATATATCTCGTTTAATATCAATTTAAAAATCAGATGGAAAATTAAGTTGAGAAATAGATGGAGGAAAGAAAGGAGGAAAAGAAATGAGGATAAATAAAAAAATATTCATAGTCTTACTATCAATAGTACTCATAGCATCATTAGGAATACTCAGCGCAAATGATCTAAACGACACAGACACAACAACAAGCACCATAACAAAACACACAACATCTTCTAATCCAACAATAGAAAAAACAAGACAAACCAAGGACACAGTAAAAATAAATAATGAAACAAATTCTAAGAAATACATCAACAAAGATTCTAATAATTATGAAAAAAAAGCATTTAAAAATTTAGTTAAAAATAATAACAAAACACTGAAAGAATATAAAGATGGATACACAGTTACTGTAGACTCTAAAACTGATTATGAAGGTTATGTGAAAATAAGTGCTTCAGTTAAAAATTATTTTGGATATCCAGTTGATGGAGGATTTGTAGATTTTTTTTCTGATGGAAGAACTTTAGGATATACTCGTGTTTCTAATGGAATAGCTTCAATTAATACTAAATTAACCGCAGGAACATATCAGATTATCGCATCATATAGTGGGAGTCAAAATCAAGGTACTGGTATTTATACAATAAAAAAAGGTTCATCTTCAAGTTATTACGATGATTATGGTTACACACAATATACTCCTAAATATGAAATTACTTTCCCAGATCAGACTGTCTATATTGGTAAAGATTGTACTTTTTATATCAACATAAAATATGGTAATGAAAAGGTTCAAGGAGGAATCGTTGATTTCCAATTATCCGGTAATACTATTGGTAGAGTTAACGTAAAAAATGGAGTAGCTAGTATTAAATACACATTTTTAAAAGAAGGTTATGAAATATTAAGAGCCACATATTATCCCGACATGTACAATACATATGGTGGTATTGCAATAGCAAATGCCCGTATAAATATCTACAATAATGATGACTATTATTACAACACCAAAACACCAACCAAAACAACCGTAAATACTAGTACAACAGGTAATGAAATACCATCCTCTAAAATCAGCATAACATACAATGAAAAAACTTACAAAAACAATACTCCCAAAACACCAACAAAGATTACAATCAATAAAATAAAAACAGTAGAGTTCTCAGACAAAATCATGATAACAGGAACCTATAAAACCAGCAAGGGAACACCATTAAAAAACACGGTGATAACACTAAACATCAACGGCAAACAATACAAGACAAAAACATACAGTTCAGGAAACTACTTCTACAAATACCAGACAAACAAAGTAGGAACCAACACCATAACAGCAACATTCCCAGGAAACAATAAATACAAAGCAGCAAGCACAAAAACCACATTCAAAGTAACCAAAAAAGGAACACGCATAAAACTAAACTACATACCAACAACAGCATACTCTGATAAAGTAATCATCAAAGGAAAATTCACGAACAACAAAGCAAAAGCATTAAAAAGTGCAACAATTATCCTGAAAATAAACGGAAAAAAATACGCCACGAAAACAGACACCCGAGGAGAATTCACATATAAATACCAGACAAACAAAGTAGGAACCAACACAGTAACAGCATACTTCAAAGGAAACGATTACTACAAATACAACTCAACAAATAAAACATTCACAACAACAAAGAAAAAAACAACATTAACAATAAACAATATACCAAACACATACTATACTGATACTGTCGAAATAAGTGGAAAACTATTAGCTAATGACAAACTAAACGGCAAATCCATAACCTTAAAAATTAATGGCAATACTGTAACACGAAAAACAAACAAGGATGGTATTTATACTTATGAGTATAAAACTAAAATACCTGGAAAAAACAATATAACCGCAACATTCAAAGGAGATAACTACTACCAAATGGCAAAAACCAGTAAAACTTTCAAAGTAACAAGAATGCCAACTACATTATACATGGATAACTATTCCATTGCAACTATAGGAAAAAAGGAAACAATAACTGGAGAACTATACAATAATAATAATGATCCACTAAAAAACACGAAAATAAACATATACTATAATGGAGCTAAAAAAACCGTCAAGACAAATAAAAAGGGTTACTTTAGTTACACATTCACAGCCAAAAAAGCTGGAAAAAACAAGCTAACAGCACAATACATAGGAACAAACAAGTACATAGGATCAAAAAAATCAATAACAGTTGATATAAACAAAATGAGCACATACACTTCATTATACCAATCAGTTTATGATAAAACAAATAAAATAATATACATTAGTGGTGCTGTCTATGATGAGCAAAACAATTACCTGAAAAAAGCACCAGTCACAATTAATATTAACAGAAAATATTATAAAACAACAACAGACAACTACGGATACTTCTATTATCAAGCCAAACCTACAAAAACAGGCACAAACACAATAACAATAACATACCCTGAAAATAATAAATTCTTGAGCTCATCATTCCAAACAACAATCGATATACCAATAGTAAAAGCTACAAAAATAACCATGGACTCAATATCAAAAACCACAATAGGAAATTACGTAGACATAACAGGACAATTCACAGACAATAATTATAATGCCCTTAAAAACATCAACATAGTATTAACAATCAATGGTAAAAATTATAACACTAAAACTGATGAATATGGATACTACTATTACTCATATAAAACCACAAAAACAGGAACCAACAAAGTAACAGCAACATTCAAAGGAAATACTAACTACAAAGCTTCATCTACAACAAAAACATTCACAGTAACAAACTACAATACAGTTGAATTATACACTCACCTACTTACTGGACCATACCCTGAGGATAGTAAAAGAGTGGGTGATGATATCTTTACTGCATGGTATCAGTTAACTGACAGACAAAATGAGAAAGGAGTTCATATTTTTGTAGAGGATTATTATGCTAACGATATGGGTGATCCACCACATAATTTAATAGTTGATGCAACATTCTATTTCAAAAACAATGCGGGAAAAATAATTACCAAAAAATTTGAAACAGGAAACGGAGGCCATATGTATCATAGTTTAGTATCCGGTTACACTCCATATAAAGTCGTAGCAGAATATCGAAAAATGACATCCGCAGAAAAAAATAAATGGAATAATGGATATGGCTACAATCCTAAAACAAAAAAATGGTTCTCATATTACTAATAAATCCTATTTATTAATCCTTCTCCCCTTTTTTTAAATACAAAACACTGATACTCTCCTAAAATACTTAATCTAAATATATTCATCCTATTTTTCATATTTTACATTAAAAGAATAAGTTTATTATTCTAAAGATCCCCTAAAACATGGACAAAACCTTCAATAATTATAAATAATACACATAATCATAGTAAATATCATAATAAGAATATTAGAGGTGATTCTTAATGAAAATAAACAAGATAATATTACTAATCACACTAACACTAATATTTCTGGGAATAACATATGCAACAGAAAACAACACGGACACAACAATACAAGATAATCCCTTCCAAGAAACAATAAAAAACACACAAGAACAAAACACCATAAAAGTAGTAACACAAGAAAAACAAGATAATAAAGAAATAAAAAAACAAAACACGGAAAATAAATCAGCAAAAACAACTGCAAAAACAATTAACATAACCAACTTCCAAACACTACACAACACACTAACCAGTGACGAATATGACACAATAACACTAAACATACAATCCAACATAAAACTAACAGATGACACAACAATAAACAAAGCAATAACCAAACTAACAATAAATGGAGACGGAAGAATAATAAATGGACAAGATAAATACCAATTTTTAAAAATCACATCCAAAAACAATGTAACAATCAACAATATAAAAATAATTAACTGCAAATCCAATGAGGGCGGAGCAATATCCAACACTGGAACACTAACCATAATAAACAGTACACTAAACAACAACAACGCAAAATATTTTGGAGGAGCAATAAATAGTTATGGAAGAATAATATTAACAAACATCACACTATACAACAAAAAATCACAAACTGTAGGATCAATACTCAATTGGGATGGCAATTTAATCATAACTCAATCTACATTAAACAACAACAACGCAAAATATTTTGGAGGAGCAATCTACAACTTGAGAAAGCTAACCATCATAAATAACACATTAAACAACAATACTGCAGGAGAATTAGGAGGAGCAATCTACAATGATGCTTCCTATGCAACAATAAGTGGTACATTCAACTACAACAAGGCAAACAACACATACAACCTTATATACAATAGTGGAACAAACTGCAAAATAACAACAATACCTATTAAATACGAGAACAGTGTGCATGGGGGAGCAATCTATAATGAAGGAAACAATGCACAAATAAATATCACATCAACACAGAAAACAGATATTGAAAAATTCAAAACTAAAATAACAATCAATAACATTGCAACAGTATACAAAGGAAAAACTGTAACAATAAGTGGTAAATTCACTGATGAATTAGGAAACCCGTTAAAAAATTCTCAACTAATATTAAACATCAACGACAAAAAATACACGACAAAAACGTACGATTATGGAAAATTCACATACAAATATAAAACCACAAACGCAGGCAACAACGAAGTAACAATATCATTTATCGGAAATAGTAAATATTTAAAATCATCAACACAGAAAACATTTACCGTAAAAAATAAAATAAATACTAAAATAACTATTAATAATATACCACCAACTAATTATAAAAATACAGTGACAATAACAGGAAAACTCACAGACAAAAGAGGAAACACAATAAAAAACACACAACTAAACCTAAACATCAACGGAAAACAATACAAAACAAAAACAGACAAACAAGGAACTTACACCTACAAATATAAAACAAACAAAGCAGGAAACAACAAAATAACAGTAACATACAATGGAAATACAAATTATAAATCCTCAACCAATTCAACCACTTTCACCGTAACAAAGAAAAAAACAACATTAACAATACACTACATACCAAACACACACTACACTGATACTGTCGAGATACATGGTGAACTATCAACTAAAGACGAAAACCTAAACGGCAGACCAATAATACTAAATATTAATGGCAATACTGTCACACGGAAAACAAACGAAGAGGGCATATATAGTTATGAATATAAAACTAAAATACCTGGAAAAAACAATAGAACCGCAACATACAAAGGACAGACCTACTCCCAAATAGCAAAAACCAATAAAACATTCAAAGTAACTAGAATGCCTACCATATTACACATAGGCGAAATTTTCACTTCAACTTTAGGAAAAAAAGAAACAATAACTGGAGAACTATACAATAATAATTATGATCCACTAAAAAACACAAAAATAAACCTATACCTTAATGGAGCTAAAAAAACCGTTAAGACCAATGAATATGGTTACTTTAGTTACACTTTCACAACCAAAAAAACTGGAAAAAACACACTCACAGCACAATACATAGGAACAAACAAATACATAGGATCCAAACAAACAATAACATTTAATGTAGATAAAATAAATACAAAAATTACAATCAACAACATACCAACAACAGAAAAAGAAAAACCAATAATAATAACAGGAAAACTCACAGACAACAACGGAAACACAATAAAAAACACACAAATAACACTAAAAATTAACAACAAACAATACAAAACAAAAACAGACAAACAAGGAACTTACACATACAAATATAAAACAACCAAATCTGGAACAAATAAAATAACAGTAACCTTCAACGGAAACAAAAAATACAATAAAATATCAACACAAAAAACATTCACCGTCAAAGGACTAAAAACTAAGATAACTCTTGAAAAAATACCAACATTATATAAAGGCGAACATATTCCATTACATGGAAGAGTTACGGATTCAAAGGGCAAACCTTTAAGATACTGTTATTTAGAAGTGAAAATAAACAACGAAAATCAGTACATGGAAACAGATGCAAATGGATACTACAATTACTACTCCACAACAGACAAAATAGGAAAAAACACCCTAACAATAACCTACCAAGGAAATAATGATCATGAAAAAACATCAATAAAAACAACATTCCTAGTTAAAATTAATACAAAAATAACATTAAACAACATTCCAACAGTAAATATTGGAGAAGACATACCAATAAAAGGAAAATTCACAGACACTGCTGGTAATCCTCTGAAAAATACTGTGCTAAATGTAAAAATAAACAATGAAAAATATACAATGGACATAGACGAAACCGGCTCCTACAATTACGTATACGCAACACGAAAAACAGGAAAAAACACGATAACAATATCATATCCAGGAAATAATACACATATAAAAACATCAGTACAAAAAACATTCACAGTAACCAATTATAAAAAGATAACCATGTACATGAAAAGTTCATACAATTATGGAACACTAAAATACATAAATGGTGACCCATTTGTAGCACATTACACCTATGTCAATGCACAATACGATAGAGGAGCATATGCAGAAATTGATGATAGAGGATTAACTCATCCTCCAGTAAACAAAATCGTTAAAGCAATATTTTACCACAAAAACAGTAACGGACAAATCATTACAAACACTGGTACCAAAGATTATTATAACAATATCTTCAAAGCACCAATAATAAGTGGATACACACCATACAAAGTAGACATATACTACACTAAAATGACACAACAAGAAAGAAATAATTGGTGGTAAAAAAAAGCATACAAACAACAACCAAATATATAACCACCACATCATCACCCCCTCCAGAATTCTTTTTTTAATTATTACTTTTTCATAGCACATCCACAATAATACAAGGATTACATGTTATATTATTCTAAATCCATAATTAAATACTAAAATAAATAAAAAATACAAAGAAATAAAATTAATATAACAAAATAACATAACCATAGATATAAAACAATAACATAGGAGGAAATTAAGAATTATGATAAATAAAACAATACAAAAATCAATCATACTAATAGTACTAGTACTCCTACTAATAGGAATAACAAGTGCAACAGAAAACAATACACAAAACAAAATGACAAAAATAACAAAAGAAAACACACAAAACCATCAAACAACACCAGAACCAAAAGAAATAAACAAACACAACACCACAACAAACACCAAAACCAGCACAACCAAAACACCCACAAAACTCACAATCAATAAAATAAAAACAACAGAATTCTCAGACAAAATCATGATAACAGGAACATACAAAACCAACGAAGGCAAACCACTAAAAAACACAGTAATAACACTAAACATCAACGACAAAAAATACACAGCAAAAACATACAGTTCAGGAAAGTACTTTTACAAATACAAAACAAACAAAGTAGGAACCAACATGATAACAGCAACATACCCCGGAAACAATAAATACAAAGCAGCAACCACGAAAACCACATTCACTGTAACAAAGAAAAAAACAACATTAACCATGAACTATATAACATACATACACTATACCGATACTGTCAAAATACTTGGAAAACTATCAACTAAAGACAAAACCCTTAAAAACACACAAATAACACTAAAAATTAACGATAAAACAGTTACACGAAAAACAAATGACATGGGTACATATAGTTATGAGTATAAAACTAAAATACTTGGAAAAAATAATATAACTGCAATATACAAAGGAAATGACTATTACCAAATGGCAAAAATCATTAAAACATTCAAAGTAACGAGAATGCCAACCAAATTATACATATACATGGAACAAGATTCAACTTCAACTTATGGAAAAAAGGAAACAATAACTGGAGAATTATGCAAAGATAATTATAATCCATTAAAAAACACGAGAATAAACATATACTTAAATGGAGCTATAAAAACCGTCAAAACCGATGCATATGGTTACTTTATTTACACTTTCACAACCCAAAAAGCTGGAAAAAACACACTCACTGCTCAATTCATAGGAACAAATAAATACATAGGATCCAAACAAACAATAACATTTAATGTAAACAAGATGAACTCATACACATACTTATATCAGCCATACTATGATAAAACAAATAAAATAATAGACATTAGTGGTGTAGTCTATGATAACCAAAACAATTACCTAAAAAAGGCACCAGTCACAATTAATATAAATGGAAAATATTATAAAACAACAACAGACAACTATGGATACTTCAGTTACCAAGTCAAACCTACAAAAACAGGAACCAACCAAATAACAGTAACATACCCTGGAAACAATAAATTCATCAAATCATCAGCACAAACAACAATCAATATACCAATAGTAAAAGCTACAAAAATAACCATGGACTCAATATCTGAAACCACCCTCGGAGATTATGTATACATAACAGGACAATTCACAGATAATAATTATAATGCTCTTAAAAACACCAATATACGATTAACAATTAATGGTAAAAATTATAACACTAAAACTGATGAATATGGATATTATTACTATCCATATAAAACAAATAAAGCAGGAACCAACAAAGTAACAGCAACATACCCTGGAAATAGTAATTACAAAGCATCATCCACTACAAAAACATTCACAGTGAATTATGATTATCATAGTTATGCAAAAAGTCAAAAACGATACATAGAAAATCCTAATGATTATGGTCCTCATTTTATAGTTTCAACCATAAAATTAAATGGAAGATATTATCATCGCGAATGTGGAGGTTTATTAGAAAATGATGGATATACAAGTAGTGCAAAGGACAGTACTGTAATTACTCAAAGACTTAAATGTAATAAATGTGGACATGTATTTGCAGATTACAAATATGATATCACAGATTTCCTCTGAAAATATCATGATTAACAGATTACAATAGAAGAATGTGTGATTAATACATACGAAATAATCAAATTAAACAACATTTAATAGTAATAGCTTTATTATTTACCATTAAATAACAGAATATGATAGAAAACTATTATTAAAAATAATTTCATAACTAAACAATGAAAGATAATAGGTTACATGGAGGAAATACCTATGGAAAATAATAAGTTAATAATCATAGCATTAATAGCAATAATAATAGTACTGGGTGGTATAATTGCTGGTACAAGCATATTAAAACCTGCTAATGACACTAATAACACTAACAATACAACAAACATTTCAACTAATACTACTAATGAAACGAATGAAACCAATACAACAAACACAACTAAAAAAACAACAACCAAAAAATCTACTAAAAAAAGCAGTAGCTCTAAAGTAGAAAGTGAAAGTATAAAAGAAAACTATCAAGCAGGTGATGGAAGTAAATACAGGGAGGTTAAATATAAAGATGGAAACATCAGGCAATACGACAGTAAAGGAAGATTAATCGGCAGTAGTTATGATAGTGACCAAGCACAACTAAAAAGAAGAGCAGGAAACTCATGGCCTGGTGATTAAGAAAAAAAAGTTTCACCCCCCCCCTCTATCTACCCTTTTTAATAAGTAGTGCATTGATA
The DNA here is from genome assembly GCA_017431845.1 of Methanosphaera sp. Taxonomy (GTDB): domain Archaea; phylum Methanobacteriota; class Methanobacteria; order Methanobacteriales; family Methanobacteriaceae; genus Methanosphaera. The sequence goes on from JAFRKG010000093.1 coordinate 9,924, forward strand.
TTTACATCACTACTTTAATATAATCTTAGTTCTCTTGTTTTCATGTGTTTGTTTTGTAGGTATAGTTTGTTCATAGTGGATACTGGTAGCATTATGATTTGTATTTCTTCTAGTGGTATTCTTGTTAGGAAGTTTAGTTTTACTGTTCCCTTGTTTTTTGTTTCTTTTTCATAAGTTGGGAATAGGAATGCATTTTTGACTTTAGTGAATCCTGCTTTTTTTATGAATTCTTTGTATGCCTGTTCGTATAGGTATTGTTTTGTTATTGATTCTAGTCCTGGTTGTCCTTTGAGTTCATTTTTTTCGAATGTTATGTCATAGTATTTTGCGTCCAGTATTATGAATGTGTCGTCTTGTATTGTGATTATGTCGGGTATGAGTCTGTCTGTTTCTATGGTTGTCTGGTCTTTGAAGTTCCATTTTGGTTTTTCTATTATTTCTATCAGGGATTTAGTATTTTTTTGTTGTTTCTTGTTTGGTAGTGATAGTTCTGTTATTTCTTGTCTAATTTTGTTGTTTAATACTTTGCTGCATATTTCTTCCCATATTACATGGTATGTTGATGTTCCGTATGCTGTGATTGTTTTGTTGTTTGTGTAGTTTTTTTTGTTTGATATGTAGTGGTGCATGTATTTTAGTAGTTTTCTTTTGTGGGTGTTATATTCCGTGTTGAGTTCTTTTTCTATTTTTTCGAGTATTTCCTTTTTTTCTCCGAAGTCGTTATATTGTTTGTCGCTTATTTCGGTTGGTGTTATGTTGAATATTTGTAGTAATCCTGTTTTTGTTAGTGTTTGTGAAGATTCTGTGATGATGTATTCGTGTAGTTGTCTGAAGTAGTCGTTTGTGTTGTTCTGGTTGTATCGTGTTTCCAGTTCTGTGTAGTATGGTTTATTGTTTTTCTTTTTATGTATGGGGTTGTGGTTGTTTATTGTTTTATCCCAGTTTATTTCCCCGTTTCCGTTTGTTTCGTGTATTGTCTGGTAGTTTGTGTATATTCCATTTTCATAGTAGTCTTCTATGAAGTATAGCATTAATGTTAGCTTGTTTGATACTTTTTCTCCTGTTTGTATGTTTTCATGGTTGAAGTCTTCTTTTTGTTTTTTGTATTTTCTGATTATCTTCATGGTTTCTTTGAATTCTTTTTCTTTTTGTTCTTCGGGTATGTCTTCGGGGATGTACTTGGGGATACATTTTATGATCAGGTTTTCTGTGAGGATTAATCCTACAAATTTGATATTGTATTGTTCTTTTTCATTATCGTATCTGATGTAATCATATTTTTGCAGTTCTTTTAGTAGAGTATCATTATCGCCTATTACTTGTTTTAGTTCTTTTTCTGAATATTTTTTTAATTCCTTGAAAATGGGTAATTCTTTAATATAGGTTTTTTCCTGGTTATTCAACATTTTCACCGGTTAGTTGGTTTGTTATGTTTTCACAGAATACATATATTCCCTTTGTCTTGAAGTCCCTGCATATCTTGGAGTATATTACTTTTTCGTCTTCACCAAGGTCGAATATTTCGTTTCGTCTGGACTTTGCCACGTCCTCGAAAAGGTACATTAGTACCTTGTTTATGAATACGTCCTTGAATGTTTCCTGGTCTAAGTTTTGTGGTATGAAGTATGGCCCTAGTAGTTTGTCTTCATTTGCATAGTTTATGAGTTCCTTGTTGATTGCTTTTCTTATCTTGTTCCATGTTATTTTAGTCATGTATTCTTCTAGTCCTAGTGTGTATTCGTTTCCTTCGTATTCGTTGTTATCTATGTCTATATATTCGAAGTCCCATCGTCTCTTGAATGCTGTGTCCATTGGGAATACTCCCTGGTCGGCACTGTTCATTGTTGCATATATGTACATGTTTTCGGGTATCCAAATTCTTTCATAGTTATGTTCTCCTAGTTTATTATCTTCTGGGCCTAATTCTTTTTTCAGGTAGTTTCTCATATCATTTGATGTTTGGATGTCGTATTCACTTGCTCCCAGGTGTCTGCCACTTTCATCATTATCATCTCTTGTTAGCCTGTCAAGTAATTGGAATATGTCACCGAATACTGCTGCAACGTTTGCCCTGTTAATTTCCTCTATTATCAGCAGGTGATTTGTTTGTGGTTGTTTGAATGCTCGGACAAGTACTCGCATGAATGGTCCCGGCACATACTCGTAGGAGATATCGCTTTTGCCATTATCGTCCCGTGTTGCTACTGGTTTGTATGTGCCGACAAAGTTAGCATATGAATAATCTGGGTGAAATGTTACTCTCTCATAGTCTTCTTTGTTGTCTTTGAATAGTTGTTTTTTGTCCTTGTTTAGTTTATAACTTTTACCTGTTCCTGGTGCTCCAAAGTAAATCTTGTTTCTTTTATACTTTGAATAATCTTCTTCCAATACTTGCTTGTCTATATCAATTAGTTTTAATATTTGTTTTAAGTCAGAATCCTCCAATTCATTGAGGGCCAGTTGTCCCTTGAATGGTCTTCTAAAGTTCCATTCACCTGATGCCATCCATTGAACATCACGGTAATGATAATATTCATCATCTAATGTTTTATCATAGTAATATGGAGTATTCTTAACTATTCCCCAACCAACTATTTTCTTATTGCCCTGTTTTGCAAAAATTATGTCACCTGATTTAATTTCCTTAGCAAACTGTAATAATACTGTTGCCTCATTTCTATTACGAACCTTTAAGTTTTTTTCTTTAACCACTAGGTCAGTGAGTTTTTCCCTGTCCTCCTCCGTATTACTATAATCATCCAAGCTGCCAATACTTTTAACACTACCTATTCCCATTATGTTCCTGTTAAAATAGGATGACCATTTGCTAGCATAATTACCGGGAGAATAAGCCCAGTACCTCCTATTGTTCCGATTACCATTATTAATATCCTTTTTAAGATGTTTCTGCTGAAAATCTTCCCAGACATTCTCATCATAGTCATAGAATAGTCCAACTATACTTTCATCAAATAAATTATAGAATGGCATATCCGTGCCCTTCAATAACTGATATAATTGTCCATCATTAGCATAATAATCCCTTAATGGTTCAATATGAAACTTTTTAAGCATTTCCTTCTTCATTTTATCCTTATGAATATCAGGAATCCTGTCCCAGCAGATTATGCTATAATATTTATGAACCCATGAATGATGGGGAGTAACATTGGAATCCCTGAAGATATCTTTCAGCTTGTTTCCTAGTATAGTGTAATCCTCAACAGTATCTAATTCAGAATTCATGATAAGATCAGCACCATTTACCAATGCATCCCTAATCCCTGTGGCAATTTGAATAACCTCCTCATTACTATGAGTTTTACTGTATTTACCGGAACCTGTTGTCCATTTTCCTGTTTTGGAAGACTTGTATAAATGATAACTGGATGGATATCCTCCCCTGATTCCACCAAAATAATAAACAAACTCTAACTCATAGGACATGGTAGTTTTATCATTGTCATGAGGAAACAACCTATTAACTAAATCCATACCCTCCAATTCACCTAAAAGTTCTGGAGAAAACTTACTGGTAAACCTTGTATAATGATCCTGCATTTCACCTTCAAACTTAATCATATGACGATTATCTTTCAAAAAATCTTTAATAATAGAATTAATTCTCTCATAATCCATAGCCATAACAATCACTATAAAAAGAAATATTTACAATTAATACAATTTTTTCATATAAATAATACTATTATGGTTCATCATATATTTCTATTACTATATTTTAAAAACATAAAAGATTTAACGATTAAATCACAACTACTAAAAAAATTAATCCTCTTTTTGATATTACCCTATGATTTTCAGGAAACATTGATACCACTTACAAAGTAGTAACTATGAAAAATAATATGATTTTCAGGAAACATTGATACTATTGACAAAGTAGTAATTGTAAAAATAAATATTTGGAGGAAAAAATATTATGCCAGAAATGACATTTTATACAGATGACAAAACCTTAAACAAGTTAAATAACTGTGAAAATCGAAGTAAAGTAATAACTGAAGCAATAAAGATGTATTTTCTTAACAAGGAAGTATATGTGAAAAAAGAAGAGCAGATACTAAATAAGATTAAGGAACTTGAAGCACAAATGGAGAAGGAAAAGTTAGAACTAACTCGTGTAAGAAAGAAAATCTGGAATATTGAAAAGAATAACAGTCGTCCAAAAGATTATATGAAAGCTGTTAGTACACTGAAGATTTTACCAGATGTTCGAAAAGAAGACATTAAATTCCAAGCCAAACGGTTAAACGTTAGTGTTAAACAACTAGAAAACTGGTTATACGAGGATGGGCATATGGAGGAAATATTCAGAAAAGACAAGGAAAAATTTTTCTAGACCGGAGTTTTTTTACAACTCCCTCATCTTTTCTAGAAAAAAATTTTTTGATATTACCGACATACAAACTCTGTGACGTATTCCATTGACAAGCAACTAGAAAAAGTTAATACTAAATTAATATTAAATTAAAACATTTAAGGGGATAAAAAAAATGAAGAAAAAAATTTGTAATAGAATTAACAAGAAAATAAAAAACAAAATGAGTATAACTATCATACAATCTGCGTGACATATGATGAAGAGACTGTTCATATCCAAAAGAGAATAGGGTAAATGACAATGAAATAAGTGTATATTATGAATATAATAATTAAAAAACCCTAAAAACAGTATATATAATAAATATATATTATGATTTTTAAAAGAAGATATAATATAATAAAATAATTATAGGGACATACAACATACTATAAAATCTTACATAATACAGAAAAGATATTAAGAAAGATTATTTATGTAAATAATATGTATTATGATAGTTTGTCATATATTCTTTATTAATAATAATAATAATAGTAATAAGTGGAGTAACTTCATCAATTGCAACAGTAGTTATATCAATGCACAATTCTAGAACATCATCCGGTACTACGTA
>JAFRKG010000094.1 GCA_017431845.1 Methanosphaera sp.
AATAATTTAGGCCAAAACTCAATAAATAAAATAAAACTATTTTAAAAAAAGTAGAATTTTGGAAAGAAAATATAACTACCCATTCCAGTACAAATTACCCTAGAAAAAATAAGGATAATACAATACAATGGATAAAATCTTCCCCCATAAAAAAAAATGAAAAAACATTATTCAAAACAACATCTTTCATTTAAGATAAATTATTTCTCATTTTTCTTATTTTTAATTAAATCTTCCATTTCATCAAATTCACGATCAATATATCTGCGTATCATTGAAACTGATAATGTAGCAGTACCAACTCCGGATAACATAAATCCACCCCAAGCCAATACTAATGAATCAACTTTTCCAATAACTGAATTTCCTGCAGGATCAAAACTGTTACTTGTAAATGCATTTGTTACCATAACTATTGAATCTAAAGGAGTTACCTCTTCTACAATCATAGTAAATAAAAAACTAACCAGTACAATAGTATATAATAACATTATAGTTATACCTAAACCATTGTTTTCAGTATATTTTACAAATTTACGATAGTATACTCCCATAAAGTAAATGTATCCTATAATATGGAAAACATCCAACCAACTAATTAATGTAGGTCCAAACAATAAATTAGTTATTGAACCAAACGGAATCAATAAAAATAAGATAATCTTATCTTTAGAGGATTTCTTATCCAAATTAATTAAAAGATATATGGAAATAATGATATCCAAAACATATACGTACTGTGAACCAGTCATGTCAAATATCAAGTATAAATCAATCACTAAGAATACTAATATCATTATCAAGTAAAAAACTTGTTTTAAAAGTAATACTTTTTCATGAGGAAAGTATTCTAAAGGATTTAAAAACTTTGAATTTTCAAGACTAGGCATTGAATAAATCTTTTTCACAATATAATTACTTACATATGCTAAAACAGCAAAAATTCCAATAACTGCTACTAATTGAACAATGAGAAAAATTACGGACGAACTTTCCATTATTTATCCTCTCCTTCAATTAATTTCTCCAATTCTTCAAATCTTTTTCTGAAATGCTTAACCAAAATCGCTGCAGTTAATGTTGCAGCACTTGCTCCTGAAATGACATATCCTCCCCATACTAGAAGTAAACTATTAAGCTTACCAGCTATGCTTTTTCCAAAAATACCATAACCGTTTCCTGTGAATTCATTGGAAATCATCACTAGGGAATCTAATGCATTAACATTTTCAGCATATTGGGTAATGAAGAAGCTTAAAAATATTATTAAAAACAATATTATTATAGTCAGCCCAAGACCATTTGAATGAGTATATTCCATAAATTTGTCATAATTTACTTTTGCAAAGTATAAGAAGATTAAAACATGTATCACTTGTAGATATATGACTAAATCATGTTTGAATAATAAAAATGATAAAGATCCATATGGGATAAGTAACAACCATACTATCTTATTTTTTGTCAGCGTTTTATCAATTATAATTGCAAAGTATAATGAAAGTATTATATCAAATATTGGTAAATAGATCAGTAGTTCTGTTCCTTCTCCAATCAATGCATAGAAAACATTAACAACACATAATGCCATCATTATTAAATAAAAAATTTGTCTTAAAGAATGTACTTCATCTTCAGGCAATAATTCATTTACATTTATAGATTTCAAATAATTATTTTTTAATTTATTATATATAAACCCACCAATTAGGGTTAAAACTAAAAAAATAGAAATTACGATAGCAAATTGAAATATTATTTCACTAAATAATTCCAAAATGTTCACCAACATTCTCTTTTTATATATTAATCTTTATTTTTTAAATTATATTAACATTTGGTCTCTAATGTTGATAGTTTTTGATTTTATACATTATTTGAATTTTTAATTATTTTCTTTTTTAATTATAAAATTAATATAAGCTAATTTAATCTATTAATAGAATGATTTTTAACAGCAAATATTCCTAGTTGACCGTGCGGGTGATAAAGAAATTATATAAACATTAACAACATTGTCTAAATACTCAAAACTTCTAATGAACACGCCACCATTTTTTAAAATAGTTTTTACAGAAGCAACATTATCCTCATAACTGGACAATTGAACTTCATTCAATCCAATCCGTTTAGCAAGAGATAATACCTCACTTAACATAGTACTAGCATAACCTTTTCCACGCTTGGAAGGTCGGACACTATATCCCACATGACCCCATTCTTTCAGAAAATCATTCAATTTATGTCTAAATGAGATAACACCAACAAATTCATCTTCTTCAACAGCAAAGAAAATATCAGTCAAAACCCAATCGGGTGAAACAGTATCTTTATTGGAATTCCTGTTCACATAATTTAACCATTCACTAAAATCAAGTTTATCTAGTAGCTCACCACCACTAATTGTTTCATTATTGGCTAAAAATTCCTCTTTAAACTCCAATATCTTCTTTTCATATAATTTTGATGGTCTAATTAAGTAAATAAGATCACTCTCCAACACTCTGTTTATATACATTGCCCTTGGTGGTACTGGTAGAATCTAAAATAACCTTAACCCTATGTTTTCCATCAGTTATCGTATAAGACGCATCTAAAACACCATTAATTTCCTTTTTATCAATAACTGTATCATCAACAAGTATTTTGCAGGATGATACAACTGGGATATTCCTAAGATCATAGTATGCTATTTTGATGGATAACCGGTTATTGTCTAAAATGCATTTCTCAACTTTTCTGGTTATTGGTATGACAAAATTGTCTTCTATTGAGACAAGTTGGTATTGTGCATTCTCAAGTGTACGTTCTCCCCTAATTTCAAGTACATCTGATGGTTCTAGCCATTCTACTAAATCCTTATTAAAATACCATAAATCCTGATACAAGAACACATCCTTGTAATATGATATCAGTGCTGGAATTAATGGTTTAACGGAATCATCACAGAGTACTAACACTTTATTATCGGAGATGCTGTTGTTGTTATGGTAGTATTGGCTTTTGGTTGTAGAGAACATTCTGTATTCTAATGGAATTTCTTCTTCAGCATATTCTCTTGCTTCTTCTTTAAGGGTTAATGACTTGGTATCTATTGCATAATACTTGTCATGCAATTGTATTTCATTAGGGTATGACCAGCTGTGCTTAGTAAATAAGTTTCCTCTATGCTTATCTTCAACTATATTTAATTTTGATAACATTTCATCATAATATTCTTTGAAAGTCTTGTTTTTATGCAGATTATTAAGTATGTATGCTACTATTTTAAGTCCTGCACACATAGAAACATTTGTATCATTAATGAGAAAATCTTCTTCGTCTATTATTTTAATTAAATCAACAAGGTGTTCTGTTAAACTGGTTATTTTACGTAATGGTGGATTATCAAAGGGTAAGAACCTGTTTAATACAACACTTTTGTCTGGTATTATGTAAATTCCATAATTAATGCCCATGTTTTCAAGATAACTTTTCTTGGAAGATAAACTTTCTAGGAATTTTTTCTGGTTGAACTTTGAATTATACATCCTATCATAATGTTGTCTAATCTCATTAGAATTATCGTTAACAATAAAGAATGTGTTGTTCAATCCCTTAAATGTATGTTTCAGGTCTTTAAATAGTGGTTCAAGACTTTCTTCATAAACAAAGTCCTGGACTACTTCCCTGTATTTGTATTTGCTTTTAATTTTAAATAGTAGTGTGTGTTCTCCATAATCACAATTATTTAATGAATAGTTAAAGTTGTAATATAACTCACTGGATTCTTCTTCACGTATTAGAGTGTCATCAAGGAATGTTTTAATAATTGTTTTTACTGGTAACTGTCTATAATCCTTTATGAGAATTTGTGCATTTAAAGTGTTTTCATCAATATTAAACTTTTTCATCTGTGCAGATATTGGAAACTTAACTATGTATTCATCATTTACTATTTGGTATTGTGGGTTATCAAGGAAGCGTTCGGTTCTAATTTCAAGAACGTCATCCGGTTTAAACCATTCAATTAGTTTATCATTGAAAAACCAGTGGTCCCAATAAAAGAATACTTCCTTATAATAAGCAGTTAATGCATCCATCAGTACTAAAGTTGTGGAATCATGTAATATTACAGCACGCTTATCTGAGATGCTGTGTTCATTCCTGAAATAATAGGAGTCTCTTCTGGAAATATGTCTGAACACAGGTGGTATACTGTTCAAATTCACTTTTTCTACTGGAGTATTTAACTCTAACTTATCTGTAGTTATATACTTATTTTCATGAAATATTTCGTCTCGATCATAAGACCAGTTTTGGATATTGAAAAGATCACCTAAATGTTCGTCTTTCTTAAAATGTGTACATTCATCTAACTGTTCTAGTATGATTTCGTGAGAAGTATTATGTAATGATGATATGATATGGGCCACAATCTTGGGGGATGATCTGCTTGATATGTGGGTATCGTTTTTATAAAAGTCATTACTTGAAATAACATTACTTAAATCATGCAGGGTGTCCTTTAATTTATCTGTGTGGCGTTCTGGTGTATCTGTCTTGAATGGTAATTTGTTTCTAAGTATGATGCTCTTATCCGGTACAACAAATAGTCCATACTTTATGCCTTTCTTGTTAAGGTAATTTTTCTTTGTTTCTGTGCTGTGTCTGAATTTATTTATGTCAAGGTTGCATTCGTAGTTTTTATCGTAGTGTTGTCTGATTTCTTCGTTTCTATCATTTATGAGGAAGAATGTGTTATCTTTTCCGAGTATTGTTTTCTTAAGATTTTTAAAGTAATCTTTTAAGTCTCTGTTAATGGATTTATATATGAATTTGTCCTTTGTTTCTGCTTTTATATTGAATTTGCTGATGTAAGTGTTTGAAATATCCTCTTTAATTTTTATTTTTTTATCATTGCTTTTTGTTATGATGTTATTGTTTAAGTATATGGTACATTCTTGGTTTGTATTGTTAATTATTGTGAATTCTAGCGTGTCTTCTTGTAGTTTATCGTTTTCTATTTTTAGGGGATATTTGTTTGAGTTTTCTAGAGACATAAAATCACATATCATTTATTATAGTATTATATCTATAATTTTTTTGTTAATAATTTTAAGGTCGTATTTTTGTTATTTTTTAATGATTTTATTTTATGTTATTTATTCCATTTTTGTTATTTATTAAATGGTATTTTCTGTTTAGAGGATATTTTTATGGTATTTTATATGTGTCTCTGATATTTTTTATTGATTTTGGAATAATTTTTTAGAAAAGTTTATATACTATTTATTCCAAATAGTATATTAGAAGTTTAATCTCAGTATCATCTCAAAAAAATAATGTTTATTAAACTTCTATAAGGGATGTAATTTCTATAGATTTCTTATTATTTAATAAAATAAAGCTCCTTAAAACTTTACATTACTAAAAAATCTATGGGAATGGGGAACCACTAACAAAAAGTTAAACTATATTATATCCAAAATAAATAGTGGTTGGGGGGAGAGATAAGTTCTTATTTAAACTAAAAAAAGATTATGTTCATGTTTAATCATCTCCATGTGTTCATTTTAATTCATCTCTCAAATAGGACAGGGTTAAGAACTTATCCATTTTTTCTATTTTTTTAATAATCTTTCTTAAATATGATACTTTTTATTAGCTAAATAATATAATTATTTCACAAAAAATAATATTCATAAAAATAATTAACCTATAATTAAATAACAAGAAAAAGAAAAATAAACATTAATAATAATAGGTGATATAATGAAAGTACTACTAGTAAATGGAAGCACAAGAAAAGAAGGATGTACATACACAGCACTAAAAGAAATAGAAACAATCCTACAAGAAGAAAACATAGAAACAGAAATATTCTGGATAGGCGATGACGCAGTATACGGGTGCAAAGCATGCCACGCATGTAGCAAACTCGGAAAATGTGTATACGATGACGTGTCAAACAAACTAGCACAAAAAATGCAGGAAGCAGATGGAATAATACTTGGAAGCCCAGTATACTATGCAAACATAAACGGATCCTTTGCAGCAGCATTAGACAAAGCATTCTACCAGAACAGTCCAGCATACGAAAACAAGATAGGAGCAGCAGTAGTAAGCTGTAGAAGAGGAGGAGCAGGACCATCATTTGACAGACTAAACAAATACTTCACAATCACAAGAATGCCAATAGCATCAGGACAATACTGGAATGCAGTACATGGAAACACACCAGAAGAAGTAAAACAGGACATTGAAGGAATGCAACAAATGAGAGACCTGGCACGCAGTATGGCATGGATGCTCAAAAACCTGACAAACACAGAAAAACCAGAAAGAGAACCAAAAACATTCATGAACTTCATACACTAAAAAAAAGTGGAGAAAAAAATAATGAAAATATACCTGATAAATGGAAGTAACCGTAAAAAATACAACACAGCCCAACTACTAGACGCAACAGCAGAAGGCATAACCGATGAACTAGAAAAACAAGATAAAGAAGCAGAATTAGAAATAATAGATCTGTATAATCTAAATTATACTGGATGTAAATCCTGCCTTCACTGCAAAAAACTAGACAGCAAATACTATGGAACCTGTCCAATAAAGGATGACCTGAACAAGTTACTTCCAAAACTATGGAACAGTGATGCAATAATATTTGGAAGTCCAATATACTTTGGAAATGTAACAGGACAAATGAGGTGCTTCCTGGAAAGACTAATCTTCCCAAAATTTGTATATGGGGGAGAAACACTGGCAAATCCTAAACCAACAGCATTCATATACAACATGAATGTTACAGAAGAGTACAGTAACCAAATGTACACAGACTCCATTTATAACTCAGTGGAAGGATACATTGAATATGCATTCGGAAAACCATACTCAATAAAGTCCTATGACACATACCAGTTCAAGGATTACTCATTATATAAACACGCTTTTGATGTGGAAGCAAAAGAAAAACAGAAAAAAGAACAATTCCCAAAAGATTTGGAAGAAGCATATAACCTAGGTACACAGATAGTAAGGGATATATTGGGAAAATAAATGACTATTCAATCAATATTCCTAAACTTCCCCATCACTCAAATATATTTTTTTTGTAAAAAAAATTACTGCTCATTTTCAAATATTAATTATAAAAACTCAATATTAATAAATAATATAACACTGTAATATAATATATAGAAAAAAATAATATGAGTAGTGAAAGATAAAATGTTAAAAAACAATTACCCCGAAGGACCAACAGACAAAGCAAAAATAGATTCAACACAATACAACGGACAATTACTGGGAAAAAATGAAACAGGCACAGTACACATACACGGACCGTACGGAAACACAGAATCAGACAATAAAATAGCATACATGGTAGGAATGCACCCCTACGAGAGCAAATCACACAGAGCACTATTTGAAACAGTACTGACAAAAACAGATACATTAAACTATTCATACTATATTTATAACATTAATGTAAACAGAATAGACGAAAAAACTGAAGGCAGAATGGAAGGACAATTACTAGCACAGCAATACGTAGCACCACACATAATTAAAAACAATTACACATTCTTCGCAGACATTCATTCCAACAAGGGGACACGAGGACCAGGCAAATACGAGAAAACAAACTTCATATTCGCACCAGGATTTGATGTAAAATCAGAAAAAATAGTAGAAAAATTATTATCAAATATAAAAGAACTAGAATATTATGCACCCGAATACAGGACAAGCCCTGAATACATAACAGTCCCAGTAGCAAAAAGTGGAATACCAACAATAGTATATGAAACATACTCATACGAAGATATGACAAAAACATACAATCTAGCAGAAAAATTAGTTAATTCAATAGACAAATTAAACTTTAAATAAAAAAAATGGAGGAATCATAAATGCAAATAACAAAAATAACATTTGAAGAAATACCAGTAAACCTACAATCGATATTAGACGGTGTAATAAACAAACTAAAAACAGATAACATATATGATACTGATAAAGGATATTACATCCTAGAAAACACGGAATTAAACAGGATTTACATCGAAATATATAATCATGAAATATATGATGGTCTAACAATGGAAGAATTAAACACATTAATAGAACATTTCAAAATAAATGATCCACACATATTCTCTTACCCATACACTCATGAAGATAGCCTAATATGTATTGGAAAAATAGAAGAAAACGAAATAATATACTAAAAGGAAAATTAGGGCAATGCATTTTACAAGCACAGTAATAAGACCACCATACGAGGCACGAAGCACGTATTTACAAGTAACAAGTGGTTGCAGCCATAACAAATGTAAATACTGTTCCTATTACAAGAATGTCTCATTTAACATTTCATCAAATAAAGAAATAGAAGAAGACATAATAGAATTAAAAAATAGAGGTTATTCATTTAAACGAATATGGTTACAGGGAGCAAACCCATTTCTACTCTCTGCACAAAAACTGGGACAGATAGCAGAATTAATTCATAGATACCTTCCATTTGTAGAAAGCATAGGAGGATACTCTAGAGTAGATGACTTGGAAATCAAGACAATAACTGACCTTAAAAAGCTGAGACAAATGAAGTATAACTCAATAGTACTGGGAATAGAATCAGGTGATGATAAACTACTAAAATACATGAACAAGGGATATAAATCCGATGAAATAATTAAACAAGTATCAAAACTGGAACAAGCCGGGATAAAATACACATTAATCTTTCTATCAGGATTAGGAGGACACAAGTATGGCTATAATCATGCAAAGAAAACAGCACAGGTATTCAACCAACTAAAACCAGAAAGAATAATGATAAATCAATTAGAAATAAAAGAAAACACAACACTATACGAGGAAGTACAAGAGGGCATATTTACTCCATCAAAACCTGAAGAAAACAACAAAGAAATAATAACATTTCTAGAAACACTAACTATAAACACGTTCATTGATGCCACAAACAATACAAACAATATTCCATTTTTCGGAAAAATTCAGGAAAACAAAGAAAACATTATAAGACATCTAAAAGAGAAAAAGGGGTGAAAGACAATGGATGCATTTGACATGTTTATCATAGGAGACACAGGATCAATAATAATAAATTTTGACAATAAACATTTCATACAAAGACTAAACAAATATCATTTATCACGAAGATACATGGTAGATATGATACTGGAAGATGAACCAATACGCTATGATACATCAGGACCTGGCCAATACGATGTAGTATACAGGGCACCACAAAACAAGGAATATAAGGAACTTAGAGTAATAATGGCCGCAACAGATAATAGGATAGACATACTTACAGTAATACCTGAAGGAAGAACACAAAGACAAAAAAACAAGTATGCTGATAAGAATTATAAAGAATTAGAAAAGAAAAGAAACAAAGCATATGCAAAAAGAAAAAAATTATATTAACCTCCAAAATTTATCATATACTATTTTTCCACAAAAAAAGTTTTTAAAGATTTTATTCATATCTTCTACTTATAATCTGCAACTTGTTAATTTTTCATAAAAAAAAATCTTACTAATTTAAATATAACTAAAATAATATCTATGAATAACAAACTAATTACAATAAAATCCCTATTAAGAGGTTAAATTATGAAGTGTAATAAATGCGGACACCTCAATAAGAGTAATATGTATTATTGTGTAAAATGTGGAAATCCCCTGGACCAGAGCAGTCCAATAAAAAGATATAAACAATCAACAATAGCAAATCCTACAAACAAGAACATATTTACAAAAACACAGAAATTCATAATTGCACTAGTAATCATAGGAATACTTATAGTAGTACTATCAGCAATAACACCACCAGACCTAGAATTACCAAGCTTAGCAGCACCAGGAAATCTTTCAACAGACCAGCCAACAGAAATAACTGATGAAATAGCAGATAAACTAAATACAACAATACTCGTAGGTGCAGTAAGTTCAAAAACGGGAGAAAAAATAACAGTAAATGCTTATGTAAAAGATCAGAACGGAAACCCCGTATCTGGTGGAACAACTAGTATCAACCTATTTAATGCAAAATACTCGGGACAAGTAGAAAACGGTAATGTAAACATAGAATTACCCGAACTATCAGAGAACAACTATGAAACAACAATGGTTTATGAAGGAAACGAAAAATACAATCCGTCAGAGACAAAAGTATCAATAGCTGTTAACAAGGTAAATACTCAGCTAATCGCCGATACAACGGGAAATGACACAATACTCACATTAAAAACTGGTGACAACAGAACAATAAGTGGTGCAAAATTAATAATAACTACTCTTGATTCACAATACGAAG
This sequence comes from Methanosphaera sp., assembly GCA_017431845.1. Lineage (GTDB taxonomy): Archaea > Methanobacteriota > Methanobacteria > Methanobacteriales > Methanobacteriaceae > Methanosphaera. The sequence goes on from JAFRKG010000094.1 coordinate 10,340, forward strand.
AACAAACAGATGATAAGGGACAAATAACTATTAAACCAGAAAAGTCAGGAAAACAGGAAGTTAAAATCATCTATCAGGGTAGTGACATGTATAATCCAACTGAAACAACAATAGAAGTTGGACACGACAAAGAAGAAACAAACTTAAACACACAATATAATGAACAAGACAAAACAATTACAATAACTTTAACTGATAAGCAGAAACACCCGATACAAAATGCAGAACTGGAAATAATAAACAATTACCATGAAACACATGAAAAAACAGGTGTGGATGGTAAAGTAATAGTACCATTAAACAAAGGAGAAAACAAAATAACAATCAAATATATGGGCAATGACCAATACCAAGAAACACAAACAACAGCAAACATGGATATAGATGACCAAACAAGTGAAAACACAACAGAAAATGAAACACGTAATGATACAAACAATCAAACACGTAATTCAAGTAATGAAACATTTAACACCACACAAAATAAAACAGAACAGATAAGGGATAATGATACTAATATAACATCAGAAACAAGAAATGACACAAAGATACAAGTAGAAAACGATGAAAATCAAACAGATATCATATTATTAACTGATGATAATAAAGTTCTGAGTGGAGAATACATAAAAATAGTATTAGACAATGGAACACAATTAACAGAAAAAACTGATAGTAACGGTAGGATAATATTGGATATTGACCTTCAAGACATTAATGAAATAAAAGTAATATATGAAGGAAATACGCAGTATAATCCTATGAATAAAACCATACATGTAACTCATTAAATATTATGAATTTTCACCACCAAATAATTTTCTTTTTCTTTTAGAATAATGTGCTTTGGCGAGTTTTTATTTTTCGTGGAAGAGTATTGAGATATTTGAATATTTCTTCAGGATTGTTCATTATTCCTGCTTTTTGTGTTTTTTCATTGAATATTTTCATTAACTTCTTATTATACGGGCTTTGAAGAGAATAGTTTTCACCATATTTTTCCTGATATACCTTTTTCAGTCCGGGGAAATGTTTTTCCAGATTTTCATAGTAATATTCACGGTTTCCTTCTCTTAATGTCAATCCCATTCCGAAGCAGATTACTCCTTTAACATTATTTGATATGCATGCATCAAGTATGCCTGTAATGTTTTCCTCAGTGTCTGTAATATAGGGCAGCACGGGTGTTAACCATACAATGGTGGGAATATTTTCTTGGTCTAATTTTTGGAGAACTTTAATTCTTTCATTTGTTGTGGATACGTTGGGTTCAATAATTTTACTGATTCTGTCATCGGTGCATGTTAGTGTTACTTGTACAACGGCCTTTGTGTTCTTATTTATTTTCTTTAGCAGTTCAATGTCTCTTAGTATTAGGTCTGATTTTGTTATGCATGTAAATCCGTGACCATACCTGTATATTAGTTCTAGTGTTTTCCGGGTGTATTCTATGTTTTTTTCTAATGGGATGTATGGGTCGCTCATGGAGCCTAATCCTATCATGCACATTTCTTTTTTGTTATGTAGTGCTTTACGTAACAGTTCATGGCAGTTTTTCTTAACTGCTATGTCTTCGAATGGATGTTTCATATTGTATACTTTGCTGCGACTGTCACAGTATATGCAGCCGTGAGTACATCCTCTGTAGATGTTCATTCCATTTTTTGTTGATAATATTGTTTTGGCTGTTATGTAATGCATTATATCATTATTCCTTGTGTTGAATTAGTAATTATTATTTTTATGTTATAGTGATTATTTTATATGTGGATATAGGTATTGTTTTTTCTTGAAAAAATGTAATTGTATAATAAATTATTTAATTAATGAAACAAATATGATTTAATAGAAATATAATAGTGTGATGATTAGTAATGTTTTGTCCTAATTGTGGAAAACCTATCAAAGAAGAACAGAAATTCTGTGAATCATGTGGTGCTAGTATAAGGAAGGAGAATACTCTTGCAAGTAATTTACAATCTAGTAGTCAACAATCTAGTAGTCAACAATCAGAACCAGTGCAGATGAAGCAGTGTGCAAACTGTGGTACATTCAACCCGGCAAGCGAAGTAATTTGTTCCCATTGTGGTAGAAATGTGAATCAGAGACAAGTATATTCTGATAATAATGGGGATAATGGGGGAAATGGTTGGATTCTTGGTTGTTGTTGTCTTTTAATAATTATTATAATAATTATTGCATTGTTATAAGTGACATTTTTTTTTCTTATTCTTCTGCTTTTACACTATTTTTTCCCACAAAGTTCAGCATTAACTTATAAAAGATTTTCATTGGAAGCTTCTTAATAATGCTGCATGGGATTCCCGGATAATATTCTGAGTCTAGCATGTTATTTTCTATCCAGTATTTCTTATCGGCGGGTATATGCCCGTTTTTTGCCATTGCTCTCCAAACATTATACATGACCATTGCATTCATACTAGGACTTTTAAGGGTGCCTTTTTGTATGCTGTTATAAAAGCGTATGCTTTCCTTGTCAATCTTCTTTTTAGTATTTAGTGGAAGGTATCCATGTCTGTCATGGCTTACTGTAAACATTAATTTAAATCTTTCATTGTATCCCCAGTTTCTAAGTGTTTCATCCAAGTATTTGCCAACTTTTTTATGGCCTGCTCCGGCTGTGGAAACTATTATCATTGCTTTTTTATCAAAAAAGTATGGTCTGTGATAGAAGTATGCAAGATGATCTATGAGGTTTTTAATTAATCCTGTTACATTAAGTGCATATACTGGGCTTGTTATTATGAGGCCATCACAGCTTTTCATCTGCTCGGCTATGGGTTGGATTATGTTGGCGTGTGGGCATGTATTCTCGCCATGGTTAAAACAGTTATAACATCCTGTGCATGCTGGTATTTGTGTGTTTATCAGATTTATTTCGGTGAATTGTGTTTTTTCATCGATACTGTTTAGTGTTTGTTTTGCTCTTTCTACTAGTTTCCAAGTATTTTTTTGTCTTGGACTACCATTTATTATTAAAAAATTCATATTTTACCCTTAAATAATTCTTTAGTATTATATCTGTTGTTATATCTTCTATATAATTATTGATTTTAAAGAATGAGTTGGGGGTATCATGTGGTATTATATTATTTGTAAAAATAGTATATATTATTGGGTTAATATGAAAAAATTAAAAAAAAAGTTATAGGATTTTGGTCTTATATTTCAGAGTATAATAGACCATTAACCCTATTTGAGAAGAATAGGAAGTAAATTGAAGCAAGACCTGTTACGATTGAAGCAATATCTTTGCTAATAGCTCCGAAGATTAATTGTAGTATTGCAACAACAACAAATGTTATGACTCCAACAGCAATTAATGTTAATAAAACTTTTGTTATACCGATTGTTTGAAGATCTCCTATTGCTTCTGAAATATTTAATGCGTAATTAAGCTCTTCTGTTTTTGCTAATCTACATACAGCCATTGAAAGTACAAATCCGAATAATATGATTAATATGAAAGATATTATTGCTACAATCCAACGTTGTAGGAAAAGTGATAAGATTATTCCTATGATTATTGGAATTATTAGGTATACAATTTGTACTATTAATAATTTAATTCCATTAAATAATTGTCTTGTTATGTCTATGGAAGGACCATAATTGTTTCTATTTATACCTGATTTAACTATGTCCAAAGCGTACCCATCAATAATAAAAGTAATTACTAAACATAATGCTATTCCGATTAGTGTTACAATTATTCCTGCACCAGAGTTTGTTCTGGTGGTTAATACTGCACTGACACCGGTGAATATGGCGATTAGTGCTGCTATAAATGATAGAGCAAAGTATAACACTAATGACATTATGTTATTGAATGGGAATCTTAGGGCATCATTTATTATTTCGCTGATTTCCATTTTTTTCACCTTCATTCATAAAAGAATGTTCATCTTTTTGTTTTATATAATTATTTTTTTCTTTTAATGAATATATATCTTACTATTGTTAATTTTTCATCATTTAATAGTTTAATAATTATTTATTTTAAAAATTTATGTCCTTAAGTGATGTAAATGCTTTTTAGCTTTCTAATTGTGTTGTTTTTTAATATTTTTCTGTTTTAATGAAAATATTATATTATGGTATTAATTATATGCTATGTTTAATAAAATATTAACAATTATAAATAAACTTACTTTAATAAAAAAAACATTGATTAATTTAAAAAAGAATTCGTGTGGTGAATATGAGCTCAAAAAATTATTGGACAAAAATAAGAGAAATTGCAATTGAATTAAATAAGATTGGTAAAGAACACCTGGATGAAACAGGCTTGGACCAGTTAGTACCAATTCTTGATGAAATAGAAAAAATAGCACATAATGATAGTATTGACTATGACTCAGCTAAACTAATTTTATCTGATGAAGGAATGATAAATTCACTGGAAACTATCAGGGACTTTTATATATACATTGGTGCAAGACTGGAAAGAGAAAATGCTTATGAAATAATTCAGGGCGGAGACAATGCATGGGATGTACTTGACACTTTCCACTTCTATGAAAGATATGAAGGACTTTTAAGGAATGAATCAGAATTAGTGCCATTTGATGAGAAGACTAAACTTGTATTTATAGGAAGTGGACCACTGCCATTGACATTAATAATGTTCAACAAACTATTTGGATGTAAATGTGTGGGAATTGAAGTACAGCCAAGTGTGGCAAAACTTTCTCGTCACATTATTAGAAGACTTGGATTGGCTGATGACATAGAAATAGTTATTGGTGATGAACGCTATGTTAAATACTTGGATTATGATGTGATAATGGTTGCAGCGTTTGCTATACCTAAGAGCAAGGTTTTCGGTAATTTATGGGAAATAGTTGATACGGACACGCCTATTCTTTACAGAACGTATTCTGGTATGAGACAAATGCTTTATGAACCTGTGAAGGATGTGGATTTAAGAGGTTTCCATCAGGAGGGTTTAATGTTACCTAAGGGTAATGTTAACAACACATCTGTACTGGTAAAAAAAATAGTTTAGGTATTTGTTTGAAAAATGGGGTTGATGATAATGAATTGGGGCAATACATGTTAAACAAGTTAAATTTCCTATTTATTATTTTTATAGTTTATGAATTTTCTTGTTAAATATTTATTGGAAACTTTCCGTATTCATTATCTTATCCTTTTTTTAACTACTATTTACTGTTGCAGTCTACATGTAGTACTCTGTTTATTTGAATATTTTCAGATGAACCAGGGTCATATCATCATATTGTTCTTGATTGCCACAATAATCATTAATATTATCTATCAAATCTTTAATGGTGTTTTTATTATTTTCACTATTTAAGAAGTTAATCATTCTATCTGCACAATATAACTCCTTCTCATCATTCTGTGCATCAGTTATACCATCAGTATATAACAATAATTCACTATCTAAGAAGATCTTCTCATTTTTATACTCAAAATTTTCATAAATACCTAATACAAGGCCTGACTCAATTTCAAGCTCTACAAATTTATCATCCTCTTTAACTAATGGTGGATTATGTCCCGCATTACTAAACAATAATTCATGAGTATTTTTATTATAAATACCAATCCACAATGTAATAAACATAACCTCAGTATTCTTATTACAAACATTATTATTAATTGAATATAACATTTTTGCAGGATCCTTTTCATACGGACTGAGCTGTTCTATAGAATTTTGAATAATTGTTGAGAAAATTGCAGCAGGAACTCCTTTACCCGAACTGTCACCTATTACTATCAATACCTGTTCATCATCTAGTTCATAATAATCATAAAAGTCTCCAACAACCTCTTTTGCCGGCTGACTGAAACCAGTTAGGCAATAATTTTCATTTTTTATAGATTCTGTCGGTACTATGGAATTCTGTATATTACGAGCAATCCTTAATTCAGTTTTAATCCTCTGTTTTTCGGTTTCAATATTTTTAATGTTTTCAATATAATCATTATTATATTTCACCAAATTCATGTAACTACGTGACAACATACCTATCTCATTATCTTCTTTTGCGTACTTAGAATATATTTCCAGTAAGTCATTTGATTCAATTATTTCACCATGCTTTATACGTGATTCTATTTTTGAAAAAGATATTAATGGCTTTACAATAGTTTTTTCAATATATCTGATAATAAAATATGTTGGTATAAAGAATATGGCAACTAACACATTCAATAATAATAACAGATAAAGATAAACAGTATCCTTTGAAATGTACTTCAACGTATTTAATATAATGAAATCTATTGGGAGAAACACATCAATTAAAGCTAAAACTATTATTATAAAGGTAATTCCAAGAATCTGTCAATGATTCTTTCAGGAATTGAAATGAAAGATACCTCATCAACCTTTTTAATAGGCTTAGTATTGTATGCTGCTATTAATAATAGTATAAGTATTACTTCGAAGAGATTAGTATAATAATTCTTTGTAATCATATGGTCAGCAATGATAACACATGGAATAAATATTAACATGATAATATCAATTATCTTATATAATTTTGGATTAAATTCTCTTTTAGCAATAGGTGGCATGTCCACAAAATCATAATAACGTGTAATCCATATGCCTATTGTACTAAAAATTAATGAGAAATTCACAAAATTAACAAAATATTTTAAACCCATCTCATAAATTAAACCAATTGTATGAGGATAGAATATATATGTAATCTTAGTAGTTAATAATGAATATAAAATTCCACAAATTATAACGATTAAGAAAAATACTGACAAGTTATGAGTATTATTTAATCTTAAACGAGTAATCAGGTTTTCTTCCTGATACTTAGTGTACCATAATTTATATCCCAAATATATTACTAAAAAGCTCACAATTTCTGAAGCAATAGATGATTCAATTGAATAACCATTAATTAGATCACATATGAAGTTAGCACTTGTAGAACCAATTGCACCATAAACTCCGAAGAACATTGAAGAAATAAATAATACTCCAAGGTATGGTGAAAGTTCCATTCCGAAAGGTTTTGTCGGAAGTAATGTATACGTACCTAAATTAATTATAATCATCAATATAAACGGTATTATAAAATTCTTTATTTTAGTCTTCATACTACTTCACTTTTTTAGTTATTATTAAATGATTTTCAGTATCATAATTATATTTTATCGAATCTGCAAGATTTGTAACAAAATGAATACCTAACCCACCAATTTCAGTTTCTTCAATAGTATCCTGAGCAACATGATCCTCTTTTTCAAGAGGATTAAATTTAACACCATTATCAATAAATTCCAGGGATAAAAGTTGGGTTTTATTATTAAAATCTGCTGAGATTTTAATGTAATCTGCATCAGAATACTTTATTATGTTAACAATATTTCTTCAGTAATGAGTCTAACTTCAAAATCCTCTTTTTGAATGATCTCATGAATAAATCTGTGGATAGTATATAGTTCTTCTAATTTTGGATCTTTGATTGATTTCATATTATCAGCTTAACTATCAGTATGTGACTATAATCCTTGATAATTGTAATGATTAAAACAATTATTATTGTATATTTAGCTATGATTATTTATAATTATTTCATAATAAATAATTTAATAATATTTTTCTATCGATACTATTCCTGAATTTATTTGTAATTATGCCCTGTAGAAATTATATGAATAAAGTGTGAAAAGTAATACTTTTTATCAAAATATTTAAATACTATTATCAAAATAATTATTAACTATACAATAAGTAATAATTTATTATCTATATTTAATATTTTATTATTTGGTGTATTTTTTTGAAAGTTG
>JAFRKG010000095.1 GCA_017431845.1 Methanosphaera sp.
ATCATTTTATTTTTCACAATTAACATTATTTTTTTCTATTTTCTACTATTATTTAATCTTGCTTTTAATTTTACAATATGTTGTTATATGTAATTATGATAAAATGTGCAGGATATTAAATACACATATTTAAATGATAAAATGACATTATATTATAATAGTGTAGTATATACTAATAGTATAGGAGGTCATAATATGCAATCAGTTGTTGATGTTGAAAATAATTTAAATGATAAAATTCATTTTATTAGATATAATGCTATAGCTTTAGGTAAAATAGAAGAAATTAACATCAAATTTCTTGATGGATTAAAATTATTGGAAAATGAAGGAAATAAAATTAATGAAAAATATTATGATCGTATTAATGAATTATCTGATTTAGCTGAAAATAAGCTATGTATAACTAATATTGAAGATTTCAACAAAGTTCTTGCTTTTATTGAAATGTCCGATATGTTAATTACCCGTGGAATAAAAGATATTGATGAAGAACCTATGATAACTGGTTTTTACAATCTTAAAAATAATTTAAACAAATTAAACATTTTTACACAATAAACAGTTTACGGATTTAATGAACATGACTGATTATATAATTAAGGAAAATATTAATAATTTAAACAGTAAACAAAGATTTTCTACAGATCCATTTCTTTCTAAGTTAATAAATATCTTGGTTAACAATAAAGAAGGCTCTAATATACACGAATATGTACGTGACATGTTTTATTTTAAAAGTATAGAGGAATACCAGAGATACTTACCACATGTCTTAATAGCATATGAAGAGTCTTATGAACTTGTAATGAAAATATACAATCTTTTCATGGAATGGAACGTATTTGATAAATATAATTTAGGAGAATTAAGAGGAAACTATCTTGAAATGTTATTATTTGAATATATTAAAGAAAATCATTATGATGCAAATGTTTACCGGGAAGTAAATGTCCTCATAGGTGATTACAAAAGTCATGTATGGGATGTTGTATTGGAATCTGAGGATTATATTAGTTTATTTGAATCTAAATTTTCTTCTAAAGTTTTAAAACGTCATCATATCAATCAAATGATTGGTCTATTTAATAAATTACCTGAATCTGAAATTTATTTAGTAGCTTATGAAAATAAAGAAGTTCTAACGGATAGTTTAGATGAATTACAGGAAGAGACTAGTAAAACTAAATATGATAATATCATAAAGAATTTTAATTTGATTTCTATAGAAAATTTTAATCAACATGATCTTCCTTAATCAAGCTAATTTATAATTCTTTTTTCTCTTTCCTTCTCCCTGGACCCTCAACCATACTTTTTTTTCTTTTGTCTCCTAAAGCTTTACTGTTTATCTGTTTCCAGCTTCTGCTGGGTGCGAAAATTTTGGTGTTCTTTTGTGTTAGTCTTGTTAGATTGTTCTGGTGTTTGGATGTATTGTTGTTTTTGGTGTTCTGATGTTCTGGTGTATGTGATGTCATGGTGCTAGGATGTTTTTATCTTGTGTTGCTGGTATGCTTCTTTTGTCGTGCTGTTTGTGTATAGTTTTGTCGTTACTCTTTGGTAGTAGTCTATTGTCTGGTATTTCTTGGTGAATGTTTCTTTGTATTGTTCTTTTTCTTGTTTGTATTGTTGTTCGTATGTTGGTATTATTGTTTTGTTGTAGTTGTGTTGTTCTAGTTTGTCTCTGATGTATGGCTTGTGTTTGGTTGTGTGTTTTGTAGTAGTTGTCTAGTTTTTTGTCTTGTTTTTTTTGTATGGTGTATGTGTTTTTTGTTTGTGTTATGTTTCTGTCTGGTTTTTGTGTGTTTAGTATTGTTGTTCTGGGTGTTTGTTTTTTGTGTAGGTGTGTTATTGTGTCGGGGTTGTTGTGTGTTGTTTTTTTCTTGGTTTGGTATTTGGTGTGTTCTCGTGGTATGTGGTGTAGACGATTGTTCCATGGTGTTGGTGGTAGTGGTTCTAGTGGTGTGTCTTGTTTTTGGCATAGTGTTTCTTCTTCTTGTTCTGTGTTGTTTGTTTGTGTGTTTTTTTCTTGTATTGCGTTTGTTAGTTTTGTGTGTGTGCTTGTTGTTTTCTTGTTTAGTGTTAGTTTGTATAGGTGGTTGGTTTTGTCGTAGCTTATGTGTTTGTAGTATTGTTTTTGTGCTTCGTATTCTGCTTGTTGTAGTGTTAGTTGTTGTTTCTGTGTTAGTATTGTTTGTATGTGTTGTAGGTATTCCTGGTTCTGGTATGTTTTAAGTGGTATGTTGTCATGGTATAGTGTGTATTCTTTTGTTGTGACTGGTTTTTCTGTTTGTGGTGTCATGTTTGTTAGTAGTTCTTGTAGTGTTTGGGTTAGGTTTTCTGGTGTTGTGTGGTGGATGGTTAGTTGTGGGTTTTCTTGTATTATTCCTGTTTGTAGTTTTATATTGTAGTCGTATCCGTTTTTTATTATGATTAGGTGTGTGGGTGTTGTTATTTGTTTTGATTTTTGTCGTAGGCTTGTTATTGTTTCTTTTTGTAATGTTTGGGTGGTGGTTGTTATTATTTGTGTGTCTTGGATCTTGTATGCTATGTGTCTGGGTAGTGGTTTTATGTTGATGGGTAAGTGTTGGTCTAGGTGGATGATGTGTTCTGCTAGGTTTTTGTTGTTGACTTGGATTGTGTGTTTCATGTTATATTGTTTATTTTTCTATACTCTTATAAGTATATAATTTTCTCATTGGGGATAATTGTTGACTATAGGTATTTGTGTTTGTTTTAGTTTTTTTATCATTTAGTCTTCTTCAAATAGTTCTGTTACGTCTTCTTCCATTGCTTCTATTAGATAACTTACTGGTCTGAATCCATCATTACATGATGCTATGAATGCTTTTCTGTCTTTTAGTTCTCCATCATAGAAGTTTTCTGCTCCATGTGCAAGTGCGAATACGTATTCTATCATTGATTTCCATGCGTTGTCACATAATCCTTTTGGTTTTTGCCATCCGTTTGTGCATATGAATTCCATTCCTTCTGTGTTGTAGTCACATGGTTTTAGTCCAGGGGTTGCATATTTGTCCACTAGGTCTTGGTGCCATCCGCATTTGATTACTGTTATTTTTACTTTTTTCATTTTATATGTCTCCTATTAATATTTTATTATTTTTTTTAGTAATATGAGGCCGTGCAACAAAGTTCAGTTTAAGCAATATTTTTCATACTTTAAATCTTTTTAATTTCTTTATTATTTGATATTTTTTTCTGTTTTTATTTATAATTTTATTATTAAAGATTTTCTTGGATTTAACATAAGATGTTTTAACACAAAATCAGGAGATAAAGTATACACACAACCTAGTAAAGACTCATATAAGAAACTTTGTACTAAAATAAGAGATATTTATATTAGATGCAGAAATAATATTCCATTACTTATTGACAAATGGAATAAATTGCTTTTTGGTACAGCTATGTACTGGAGACAATCTGTTTCTAAACGAACATTTAGTAAAATTGACCATTATGTTTGGAAACTTACTAAAAGAGCTCTGAAAAGACTACATAATAATAAACCATTTAAATGGATATATAAGAAGTATTTCAAGCCAGATATCAATGGTCTGAGCAATAATAAATATATTCTTACTGATCCATCCGATAATTCATTACAACTTATTAAAATGGACTGGATTCACGTAAAGTATGCTCGTATGATTAAACATGATTGTTCCACTTATGATAAGAACTACTTTAATTATATCGAATAAAGTAGGTAAAAGTGCTTATAACTGTCTATATTGTGGATGAATATATTATAAGATTTATACTATTTTTTTTACATGAAAATTACATGCTCGAGCCGTATATCTTGAAAGGAACGCGTACGGTTCCTAGGAGAAGGTGCGACAAGATAGGGTCTCCAATTCCCATATTTGTCAGTGAAACAAGGATATTTTCTTGTTTTAATCCCAGTCGTATTGGGATTTCATTATCGGAAACTCATAACTGAGTGATTGGTTAGGAGGTTGCATGACGAGAATG
>JAFRKG010000004.1 GCA_017431845.1 Methanosphaera sp.
ATCAAGAATATTTGGTTCTTCCATTGAAATAACAGTCAAGTGCAATGTATATGTTGCATTGTTGAATACTGGATTGGATAGTGTTACTGTTTCTAAACTTGTTAATGTTTCATCTGTTATTAATATACCATTATCCACAACGGTTGTACTTTCCAAATCGAATGTGTATGTTCCATATTCACCAGTAATTGCACCATTACTGATTTCCAACTCATCAATTAATGTTTTATTATGTTTTAACAATGAAACGATGGCATTAAATTCTTCTGTGGTTAAACTATCACCAATTTCTTTGTAATCCATAAAAACCATACGATTACACTCCTCTTTCATAATCATCAATCACAGTACCATCAGATAAAGTGATTTTTAAATTATTTATGTATCTTACTCTATCCACTTCAAAATTTTGGTAAAATATACCATTAACATTAGTTATACCTTCAAAATTCACAACAACATCATTATTATTAATTTGGAGGGTTACACCTCCTTCTATTTTTGCATCTTCAAAAGTTTTACCAGTTATTCCATCATATACATATATAACAATCCCAAATTCGTTTAAAGATATGCTCCATCTTCCTTCAATTGTATTTGAAAGAATAATGTTTGTTTGAAAAGTAAATAATGTATCTGTGTTATATTGGCAAATTATACATTTGTTTTCCATTATTTCATCATTAGGATTTGTGGATTTGATATTTTCACAATAAAATAAAGGATAAACCTTATACAATTTATTTGATATGATTGTTTCCACTTTAAACATTGCAGAAGTAATCATTTCACTAAAAGGCAATTCAAAATTGTTTTTAACTTGTTTATGGTATTTTATCAGTTCTGAATTTGTAATATCGCTAAAATACATTTTAATCCTCCCAAGTGATTTTTCTGATTTCGTTTTGACTATCCCACGATGCTCTTGTTACTTGGACATTCTGTTTCCAAATCCAATTCTCGCCAGTTACAACATAGCAGACTGCCTTATCTTCTTTGTCAAGTATCGGACTTGTATATACACAACTCTCAATCTGTGGATAATAATATTTCGCAAAGATATGACTTGCATTCTGATAAACATTATCAGAAAATGGTAGTTTGTTATCTTCCAATAATTGTGTGCTGGTTGCACCATTAACTCTCGCTGTTGTTCCGATTTGGATTAATGCTTGGGCAAAACCAATATTCTGCTCGTTGGAGCATAATTCATCTGTATCATAATCCAAGTCAAAAATATTATATTTCAAAGTAGCATTACCATCGGTTTGATAAAGGAAAGCGACATTATGCTTGTCAATATAATCAACATCTGTGTTATGTAATCTTGAATTAGTAACAGTCAATCTACCACCGGACAAAATACAGTTCTGATTGTCAATGAAAGTACAATTGTCAATTACTGTTATGAAATCATTTGGATTGTTTAAACTCTCAATATCAACATCACAATATATGCAAGAACCAAGATTGTTATAGTTTGTGGATTGACAATTTGTGAAACTACAATTTTCTAATATAAATTCTTTTACTTTTTTTTGTGTAATTGCAGTATATCCATTAACAAAATAAATATTATCAAAAATAAACTTAACTCCTTCAATTATAATATAAAATA
>JAFRKG010000096.1 GCA_017431845.1 Methanosphaera sp.
AATCATTTCATTTTTTTTTATTCATAGACTTTACTCATATGAAAAATAAAATAATAACATATTTCTCAAAATTATTTTTTAAGTAATAACTAGTTCCTTTTTCTAAATAAATAAAGCATTATTACAATTTTAAATTATTATGTTGTATTACACATCTTTATTAATTCTATTTCTTTAAAATTCAGAAAAAAGATTAATAATTGTATATTATATTATTAATTTAATTTATCTTTTAAAGCATATTTAAGTTGTATAAATAACTAGCTTTATATTAAACAATTTAATCAAAATATTTTAAACAAAAACATAAAAACTATGATAATATTAATAAAAAAGAGACAAAAATAATTCATATCAAAAAATAAGACCATTAAATAAACTAATTACTTTAATATATTTAAATACACTTCCTATATTAATACCAATTGTTTAATAAAATTAACAGCTAGGATGTTGAACTATAATGGATAAAAAGTTAAAAATAGCAATCGCTGTTATAGCAGTAATAATTATAGCAATAATATTTTGATAAAAAGTATTACTTTTCACACTTTATTCATATGATTTCTACAGGGCCGAAAATAACAAAAATAATTAACAGTATATCATTAAATGAAAATCAAAACTAATATAAAAATAATCCCCACCAATTTTATTTTTTTTTTAGAATGGATGTGAATATATGACGAATGCTTGCAGGATTATTCTTATCATCCTCCAATAAGTTAATATCTTGATGAAAACAGGAACTATTAATCATAGTGTTTATTAAGATTAAATTAATAACCTGCTAGTAGATATCATTTATATTTGATTACTTTTCTCTTTTTACTTTTTTCCATAGGAAAATACTTTTTTTAATTTATTTATATAATAATATATAGGTGTAATGTTTTATGATTTTTAATGTAAGTGGAAGAACAGACATTGTTAATTATTATACTCCCTGGTTTCTAAACAGGTTAGGTGAAGGTTTTGTTTATACAAGAAATCCTTATAATCCTAAACAGTTAACAAAGTATGATTTAAGTACTAGTAAAGTGGATGCATTTATTTTTTGTTCTAAAAATTATGAACCTATATTAGATGATATTCAAGAAATTGATAGTAAATATCCTCTTTATTGTCATTACACGATTTCTGGTTATGGTAATGATATTGAAGCCAATGTTCCGTCAATAGATGAGAGTATTGATACTTTAATTAGTTTGTCTGAGATTATTGGTTTTAAGAAGATTTCATGGCGTTATGATCCTATCTTTTTAACAGAAAAATATGATATAAATCATCATTTGGATACTTTTAGATATATGTCTTCAAGGTTGGATGGTCATATTTCGTCTTGTATTTTTAGTTTTATTGACATGTACCAGAAGGTTATTAAAAATATGCCTGGAGTTTCTGGTGTTGATTTAGATGATAAGATTAAGTTATTGGAAGGTTTGTCTAGTATTGTAAAAGGGTGTTCATTTAGATTACAGTGTTGTGCTGTTGGTGATGAATATGCAGATTATGGTATTCACAGGTCTGGTTGTGTTACATCTAAGATTTTAGAGGATTCTAATAATTTGCGTTTTAAAAATGTTAAACATACTGGTTCTCGTGAGGGGTGTATGTGTATTCCTTGGCGTGATTTTGGTCAGTATGATTCTTGTCCTAATGCCTGTAAGTATTGTTATGCTAATAAGAATCCTTTGGTTGCTAAAAGAAATTTTAAGTTGCATGATTCTTCTTCGCCTTTGCTTATTGGGGATGTGTTGGAGGATGATGTTGTTCATGAAGCTAAGCAAAGTTCTTTTCTTTTGAGGGATAAATGTCAAACTACTTTGTTTTAATATTTTTTTTTGTGTATGTGTATGGTCTGTGTTGGTTGTGATTTTTTCTTCTTGTGTACTTGTAGTGTTGTTTTTCTGGTGGTGTTTGTTTTTGGGGTTGTTGTTATACTCCCCTATTTTTTTTTGATTATCTTTTTATTTTATTGTTTCTGATGTATATGTAATGATTACTGTTTGTCTATTATACAGGTTAATGTATTTATTTAGTTTTTGTACTTCATATATTGTGTAGTTAATATGATTTCTATTATAATTTTTTTTCATGTTTTCCTTCTTAATGTCGATTAATATTTTTTTTGATGTTTAATGATTAGCATGTAATTACATGGTAATATGAATTCATAATTTTGTAATATGTTGAAGTATTTATGAAAATTTTAATCAAAAATATTATTTTCTTAATTTATTATATAATTCTGTTACATTACATAGCTGTTAAAGAAAAAATTATTTAAATAAAAGTAAATAAACTAATATTAATTCTGACTTTCATAGTTAAATTGTATTAAATATTTCTTGGAAAACATATCCAATAAAATATAAAATGGAATTTGATTGATATGAATTACGATAATTTTGAAGAACAAGTAGAACTACTTAAAAGTTATATTAAACGAGTGTCTGATGGAGAAGACCTTGAAATTGTTCAAGCTGATTTTAAAATTAATTTTAAGCATGTGCCTGCAAAACTTATTGCAAAAGCTGAACAGAGAATGATGGCAGATGGTGCTAGAGTTGAGGATATTCAGAAACTTTGCAATATTCATTCCGCGCTATTTCATGAAATGACAGATGAGGAACGTATAAAGCGTATGAAAGAGGAAATGGCTGCCCATAACACTGTTTATATGAAGGATAAAAAAATTGATAATAAGAGTGATGAAATTTCTAAGAAAACTATTAAACTTAAGAATACTTCAGGTCATCCTCTTAATATATTAACTATTGAGAATGAAGCTATTATCATGTTACTAAAGGAAATTAAAGAGAAACTTAAAGATTCCGATAGTATTGATGTTATTAAAAAGGATATACCCCTGTTAAATTCTATCACACAGCATTATGCTAAGAAGGATGAACTTCTGTTACCTTTGCTCATGGAGGAGTACAATTATCCAGGTCCTGCCAGAGTTATGTGGGGTGCTGAGGATGATATCAGATCCCAGATGCATAATGTTGCCAATGTGGAAGATTTGTTAGGCGTCATAATGCTTGTTGAGGAAATGGTATATAAAGAAGAGAATATCCTGTTTCCGTTATGTGCAGAAAATTTTAGTGAAAATGACTGGATATTAATATCTAATGATATGCACCTTTATAGTCCTTGTATTGTAGATACTTTGCCTTTATGGGATAAAAATAATGATGTCTATGACTTAGATGTTGATGATGATAAAATTATTCTACCTGGTGGTAGTTTGTCTCTTAAGCAGTTACGTGCTATGCTGAATATTTTACCTATGGAGATTACGATTATTGATGAGAATGACATTAACCAATTCTTTGATGAAACTGATAATAAGGTGTTCTTAAGGCCTAAGACTGCTCTTAATCGTGACATGCATTCTTGCCATCCACCCCGTGTTATGAATATGGTTGATAAGTTGTTGAAAGATTTTAAGGAAGGTAAAAGAGATAGTATGCATGTTTTATCATATGTTGATGGTAAGCAGGTTTTAACCAATTATTATGCTCTCAAGGATAATAATGGTGTTTATCTTGGTACTATGGAGGCTGTTCTTCCTATTGATGGTATTGTTGATTGTACGGGCAATAATATGACAGGTCCTGTTGAGATGGATAATATTTTTCCTTAATCACCATTCATCATACTATTTTTTTAGAAAAAATTATTAATTATTAGTGTACATATTATTATTTAGAGTATTATATTAATTTTATTTTTTTGAGAGTATTTTTTATGAAACAGATTGTTTATGATATTGTGGTTTTTCTTCATCTGATGGGTTTTACTAATAAGAATACTAAGCTTAAGCTTCTTACTAATATGTATAATGATAAGGTTGAGATTGAAAGTGAAGCCTTGGTTAATATTGTTGAATCTATTGTGGATGATTTGAAAAAAAGGAATGTTAATGAGAGTATTGTCTCATGCTTGTATGACTTTATTGATTTGATTAATCATGAAAGTTCTTATTAGATGTAGTCTTCCAGTATTTTTGAGTATTTTTCTAACTGTTTTTTTAACTTTTTTTTATCATCATATTCTATTTGTTTTATGAATTGTTTGTGTTGTTTATCGTTTATTGGTGTTTGTTTTATCCATTGTTTCAGGTATATTATGTCTTCTTCTTTTATTTGTTCTTCGCATGTTATTGAGTCTATTATTCCTTTAAGTACTATTAGTTTTAGTTTTGGTGCCTTGTATTCTGGTGATCTTTTTATTGGCTGTAGTGTATTTATTATTTGATGTTTTTCTTTTCTTGTTGGTTGGTTGTTTATTATATATGATGTTTTAAGCAGTACATTCTCGATTAATGGATGAGCATTTGTGCACTTGTTTGAATCATACCATGTTTCCAGCAGGTTGTTATGATTTTCTGTTACACTTTCAGTATAATTTAATTTCTTAAGTAATCCATATAGATAGTTATAATCATAGTCAAAGCTTCTGTCAAAGTCACGTTTACAGTTAGGCCTATAATAATATGTTTTAAGAAAGCTGCTTCGATCCTCATAATCAGCCAAGTAATTATATAACTGGTAAGTCATCTGAGCATCAGCCATAGCATTATGTGCATCATCTGTTGTAGTCAAGACATTAGCAACAATATAACTGAGACTATTATCAGGTAATGAAAGATTACGCTTACAGGAGTTTAGTGTGCAGTAATATTCAAATGGTGGTATTGGCATATTATATCGGGTAAGTGCCTTTGATATAACACTTAAATCAAATGTAATGTTCTGTCCGACAATAATATTTCCTAACAACAAATCATTATATTCTTCATAGAATTCTGGAAATGTTGGAGAATCTACCACATCCTCTGGGTGGATGCCAGTGAATGCTATGTTAAAATCATCAAAATGTGCTTCAGGATTTATCAGAGTATATACCTCATCAGTTACTTCTCCACCTTCTACTACCACTATTCCTATTGATGACATGGAATTACTAAGCCTGTTGGGTGTTTCTAAGTCTAAAACAATATAATTTTCCATCAAATATACAACCAAATTATTATTTTTATTTTAATAGAATAAATTCTATTTAGTATATTTATGAAAAATATGTAAAAATAGTTTCGTAACTATAGAATAGAAAATAAAATAAAGAAATTATAAAAAAAGATTTAAAAAAAAATTATACTCTAAAAGTATAATTTCTGGAATAACTTAATGTTTCCCTAAATTCAGGTATGACAACAGTTAAATTATTTTTACCGGATTTATAATATGATGGTAGTTTGAATTTGAAATTAACAAGACCATTCTTAATATTAAACTTCACGGCAACTTTGTTCTTTTTCAAATATTTACCGTTAATTTTCACCTTAAGATATGAATCATATTTAACTGTCTTCTTATATCTGTCAACCAGTTTACCAGTAAAATGCAATGTCCTGTTTTTAACACTTATCTTTGATGATATTATTCGTGCAGGAATCTTCTTTATACTAATTCTAGTCTTATATTCCTTACGATAAGCACCATGTACATAAACAGTAGTTAACACATAAGTCTTAGCCCAATAATTGCCTTTAAATGTGTGATTATATACAGTATCACCATTTTTAACAAATTTATACAAGGTCTTATTCTTAGAGTTCAATAAGGTTTTACCATTAATTTTATAGATAATTTTACCACCAATAACCCTTGTATTGTTACTATTATAACGGACAAATGACTTGATAGTTAACTTACCACCATAATACACTGCAGAATTATGATATGTTCGAACTCTGAAGAAATCATCAGATACCTTTATGTGTGAAGCCTGTGACTTACTGTTTTCATAGTTTGCATTTCCAATATAATTCATATAATATGTGTGATTCTTTTTACTCCAAAGATTTTTAACACATGTTTATACTTTACAGTTCCATTAACTACTTGAACAAAGATGGTTTTACCACTAGAATATTTTAGCGTTTTTCCATCAACATTAACAGATACTTTACCTGTATTGATCTTATTTCCGAACTCGTCAGTAATAGTACCAGTTAATTCAACCTTATTATCATGTACTGCTTTATTATGAGTCACTATATTAGTTCTTGCTTTTCTTATGAAAAACTTGGCATTTTCAACTTCAAGGAAATTATCCAATACAGGGATTGTATATGAAGGATAGTACTTAGTGTTTGTTTGTATATTATCCACGTATTGTCCACTTCTTACTCCCACATGACGTCCATCATCATTACTGACAGTTACCTTGATACTACTGTTTACAATATTGTTCTTAAAGTAATATGTTAATATTTGTCTTCTCTGCACTCCATACCTATCATGAGCGGATAACATTCTACTATAGTTAAGCATGAGCTTTTCTTCGTCTTTGAAATTTTTTAACATACCATTCTGGTAGTGTCTTACCCTGTTTGGAACTACTACATATTCTCCAGGTTTCAGTACTCCTGATCTTTTAAGTAATTGACCGTCACGTTTTATAAGTAGATTAAATGTACCATTTGGTGCTTTAATAACATAGTGTGCTAAGGTTGCTCTTCCTTTTATGTCAAATATTTTCTTTAGTTCACTATCTATCATATGGTTACTGTTTATCATGTTTAATGAGTAACTTTCAATGTTTCGACAGGTAGTTCCTCCTTCAAGTCCTCCTGTTCCAACAACCCAACCTGTTTTACTTATCATCACATGACAGAAGTATGATCCATCTGTCTTGAATTGTTTAAGTATTGTATCATTATATTTGACATTTATTGTTGCCTTTGATGTTGTGTCTCTGCGGAAGGATACACTGCTGTCATTGTTTTCTCCTTGAACTATTGTTGTACAGCATCCCTCATCTATCTCTGTGTCATTATCTGATTGCGTGCTTTTCTTGGTTTTCACTGTTTTCTCTGTTTCTTTGGTTATGATAGTATTATCGTTATTTTCTTCTTGTATTGTAGGAGTAACTGTTTCTTTAGTAGTGTTACTATCTGTTGCAGTTACTACTCCTATTAGTGTGAATATTATCAGCAGGAATATTAGTGCTGATAAATATTTTTTATACATAATACCTCCCCTAATATTTTTGTTTTAATATAGTAGGTACTATTAGGTATATATCTGTAATTATTTATCATTACCTATTAAAAATATTGTAAAAAAAATAGTTTTGATTAAGAATTATACTTTAACAGTATAATTCCTATTGTATGAGGAGGTTATCCTTGTCTCTGGTATAATAAGGCTTAATTTGTAAACTTTTGCTCTGTACTCTAGAGGCACTGTGAATTTAAAGTTTATATATCCTTTTTTAATAAGAAACTTTCGTGTAATCTTATTATTCTTTAATGTTTTACCATTTATTTTTATCATTACATTTGAATCATATTTTATAGGATTCTTATTATTATCCACCAGTTTTCCCCTGACTTTAATCAGATTACCACGGGTACTGATATTAGCATTTATTATACGTGTCGGAATTCTTTTTACAGTAACATATGTTTTGTATTCCTTCCTGTAAGCACCATTTACATAAACAGTTGTTAGGGTGTACCTTTTTGCACCATAATATCCTTTAAAAGTATGGTTATAAACAGTTTTACCATCCATGACACGCTTGTATAATGTTTGATTCTTTGAATTAAGTACTGTTTTACCATTTATCTTATAGAATACTCTGCCACCATCAACAAAACTATTATTCCTATTGTATCTAATAAATGAATTTATACTTAATTTATTACCGTATATAATAGTTGATTTATGATAACTTCGTAGTCTGAAGAAATTATTAACACTTATACTGGCAGTACCGGATTTACTTGTATCATATACTGAGTTAGCCATGTAGGTCATCATATAATCATGCTTTTTCTTACTCCAAAGATTTTTTAACACTGATTTATACTTAACACTTCCATTAACTACTTTAACATGGATATTTCCATGCGAGTTTTTAAGAGTTTTTCCGTCAACCTTTATAATAACCTGGCCAGTATTTACATTTCTGCCAAACTCATCACGTACAGTACCACTTAATTCTATCATACCAGTACTTGAAACTATATTTTTCACTGATACTTTAGTTCTTGTTTTACGCAAAAAGAAGTTAACAGTATCCAAGTGTTTGGAGCCGTCAATAACAGGTATGCTGCTTGATGAATAGTAATTATTATTGGTTCTGATGTCATCAATCAGGTAAGCGGTTCTTCTGCCAACATACCTACCATTATCATTAGTGGCAGTTACCTTAACAGTACTGTTCACCCGGTTATTCTTATAATAATAGGTTACTATTTCTCGCCTGTTTACTCCAAAGCCGTCACGTGCAGTTAGCATACGAGAAGTATATATCATCCTATCCTCTGTTTTAATATCATCCACACTATTCTTCCTGAAAAAGTTCATACTATTCGGAACAATCAGGTATTGTCCACTCTTCAAGACACCAGAATCCTTAAAGACCCTGTAACCATTCTTAATAATTAAACTATAACTACCATTAGGAGCTTTAATGACAAAATGACCCAAAGATAAACGGGACTCCTGGTTATAAATATTATTCATATTCTCGGAAGTGATACTGTTCTTATTAATCATACTAAGAGCATTATCTTCAATAGCATGATTAACCTGAGAATTATCTGCTCCACCATTACCAACCATCCAACCATCCTTACTTACTAAGACATGGAAGAAGTAGGATCCTTCCTTATACTGTTTAACTATTGAATTATCATGTTTAACATTAATTGTTAACTTATTAGTTGCATCACGCCTAAAAGAGATACTGCTATCATTATTATATCCCTGTATAATAACAGAACTACAGCCAGTTCCAGTATCTTCATCAGTTAATTCTGTATCATCAATTACTTTATTATTTTTTTTATCATCCACATTCTCGGAAAGTGTATTATCCTGTGATACTACTTTATCTTCTGTGAAAGCTGTTATCTTCTCTGTATTAACAGTATCATTACTTGTGTCTGCTGCAGAAACTATAGATAATAATACTACTGTTAGCATTAGCATTAATGTTATATGCATTATTTTTGTCAAAAGATAACACCTCCATAACCTTTGTTACATAATAGGTATTATGTGGACTTTCATTAAAAATAGTTTTCCCCAAAAAAATAGGGGAATGATGAAAGGGAGGTTAAAAAAATAGTAAAATACTATTTTACGCTAAAACTAGTCTTAGCAGATGTGGTTTTATAATTAGCATTTCCAGAGTAAGATATGCTTACTTTGTTGGTTCCCTTTTTACTTGTTGTGTACTTGTAAGTGTATACTCCTTTACTGTTAGTTTTAACAGTTACTGCTTTACCATTTACTGTGATTTTTATCTTAGTATTCTTTAGTATAACATTTTTGTTGTTAGTTAGTTTTCCTGTTATTGTTACTTTACTGCCCTTCTTGGTTGCTTTAATCTTATTTACTGTTATTCGTGTTGCTCGTTTTACTGTTTTGAATGTTGTCTTCTTAGTTACTGCTTTATAGTATGTGTTGCCCTTATAGGTTACAGTTATATTATTGGTTCCTACCTTTGTTGCTGCTACTTTCTTAGTGTATACTCCTTTACTATTTGTTTTAACCGTGTATGTTTTACCGTTAACTGTTACTTTTATGGCCGTGTTTTTGAGGATTGTTCCTGTTTTGTCTGTTAGTTTTCCCGTGATTGTTACAGTGTCATTATATGTTTTCTGTTTTATACTAGTAACTGTTATCTTGGTTGTTCTCTTGGTTACTGTGAATGTTGTCTTGTTTGTGCTGGTTTTGTAGTTGTTGTTTCCTGCAAATGTTATTGTTACATTGTTTTTTCCTACTTTGCTTGTTTTTATTGTTTTGTTGAATACTCCTTTAGTATTTGTTTTAAGTGTGTGTGCTTTACCGTTGAATGTTAATTTTAGGTTAGTGTTTTTTATTATGTTTCCTGCTTTGTTGGTGAATTCACCCTTGATTATTATATTGTCTTTGTATTGTGTTGTTGTTATCTTGTTAAGGATTATTTTTGTTTCCATTATTACATTGAATGTTTTTGTTGTAGATGTGCTTAAATGGACTAGGTTTTCTTCATATGATGCTGTTACCTTGTTTGTTCCTGCCTTGGTTGCTTTTGTCTTATATGTGAATATTCCCTTATTGTCGGTTTTTACTGTTACAGTGTTTGTGTTTATTGTTAGTTTTAAGGTACTGTTTGTTATGACTTTTCCGTTTGTTGTTAATTTTCCTTTTATTGTTATCGGATTGTTCTGGATTACATTGTTTGTTGGTACTGTTAATGTTATCTTTGTTTGTGTCTTGTTATCGTTTATAATATTGTCTTCTATCCTTGTAAATCCGTCATCATATATTTGTCCGGGGTAACTTGTTCTGGTATCGTTTGTATTATTTTTTATTAATGCTCTTGATTCATTTATTATAGTGAATGCATTGCTTGATTTGTCTGTGCTGTTTATCATCTTGTTTTGTACAAACAGGTTTTCTATTATGAATACATCACTACCTTTCGTGTTTATTGCTGATCCATTTACTGCAGTGTTTTTGGTGAACGTGTTGTATGCTATGTTAATGTCTTCTTCACACTTTTCGTTTACTTTTATTGCTCCGCCCTCTGGAGCCGTGTTTTCTGTGAAGGTGTTATTCATTATATATGTATTGTTTGCTTCTTCTACACATATTGCACCACCTTCTTCGGCTCTGTTTTGATGGAATTTGTTATGGTTTATTTGTACTCCATCATTACTTGTTTCAACATCACTTGGTGGTAATCCTTCTTGTACTGGCACGTAGTTTCCTATTGCTCCACCGGTTTCTGCATAGTTATTTGTGAAGTTGTTTTCTGCTATTAGCATGTTTCCGTACATGTCTTTGTAGTATGTTGTCTGGTCTGGTCTTCCCCATGCATCATATGTTGTCCTACTGTAGGAGTATACTCCACCAATGTTTTCTATTGCCCCACCAAAGATTGCATTATTTTCTGTGAATAGGGAGTTGGTAACTATTAGTTCTCCATATAGGTTATCTATTGCTCCTCCATCTGAGTCTGCAATATTTTTTATGAAATTACTGTACCTTACATTTACAATTCCTTTTTCGTTTACTAATGCACCACCATTGTATGCAGTGTTAGTTGTATAATTGTTCCTATGTAGTTTAGTCTCTGATTTGAAGCTGTAAATTGCTCCTCCTCTCCATTCTGCATGATTTTTTGTGAATTGATTGTTTGTTGCATTGAATTTGTCCTTATAAGAGGATACTGCTCCACCGTATGAGTCAGTGTTTTTATTGCTGATAAAGTTGTTGTTTTCCAGTATTAATGTTCCTTTTTCTGTGGATATTCCCCCACCATAATCATTGCATTCATTGTTTGTGATATTTGTGTTGGTTATTTTTATGTTTCCTTCACTACTGTATAATGATCCTCCTTCTTGTGATGCTTTGTTATTGTTAAGTACTGTTTTGTCGATATTTATGTTTCCATAGAAGTTTCCTATTGCTCCACCTGATTCGTTTAGTACTTTGTTGTTCTGGAATTGTGTGTTTGTTATGCTTATTTTTCCATAGTAACTGTGTATGGCTCCTCCATACCCTGTTGCAGTGTTTGCTGTGAATTCTGAGTCTGTTATTGTTAGTTTGTTATGTGTGTATATTGCTCCTCCGTTTGCTTCTGCCTGATTGTTTTTGAAGGTGGTTTTTGTTATAGTTATTGTTGTGTCATCATCACCAAATATTGCTCCTCCACCTGTTGCTTTGAAGTTTTGTAGTATTGCATTGTTTAATGTGAATGTTGCACCTGATTCTATGCTTAGGAATTGATATTTTTGTTGTCCGTCGAGTGTTATTCCATTTGCGTTGATAACTAGTGGCTGGTATTGCTTGTCGTATGTCATGCTTGTTGTTGCATTGTAGTTTCCCTTGTTAAGGTTAATCGTATATGTGTCGTAGTTGTTATTTTTTGCATCTTCTATCTTGTCTGCTAGTTGTTGGTAATTGGATACGCTTGTTGTGTATGTTGTTCCCGTTGAGGACTTGGTTGTTTTATTATTTTTATTTATTTTTGCTTCTTTTTGTATTGATTCAATATTAACAGTACTAGTAGTAGTTGTTTTTTCTTTTACTATTTTGTCCTGTGTGTTGGTGTGGTCTGTTGTGTTTTCTGCACTTACTACACCTACCAGGATTACTAGTAATGCTAAGAATATTATTATTCTTTTAATGTTATTTTTTATCATTACTATCACCATGTTAATGATATGATATTTTCTTTGATTAAATTCTTATTTAAGTAGGTTAAAGTAATTGTTTTCATTAATAATGTACTTAGTAATAAAATATCATAAAAAAAAAGGTTGAAGGATGGAGGGGATAAAATTTTATATGTTAATTTTTAACTGTTTTGAATGTGGTTTTACTGGTTACTGCCTTGTATTTACTGTTTCCCTTAAATGTTACAGACACGGTATTTGTTCCAACCTTGTTTGCTACAACTTTCTTAGCGTAAACACCTTTACTGTTAGTTACCACTTTATACGTTTTACCATTAAATGTCACTGATAATGTGGTATTCTTCAGAGTATTTCCTTCCTTAGTTGTGAATTTACCAGTTATTGTTACCTTGTCTTTTAATTTTTTCTGTGGAATTTTTGTGATTGTTACTTTAGTTATTCTTTTGTTAACTGTCACTACCTTTGAAGCTGAAGTTGATAAATAATTCTTGTTTCCTGCATAGCTTAGTTTTAATGTGTATTTTCCAATATTCTTTGTTGTTACATTTATTGCGAAATATCCTGTTTTACTTGTTTTGGCCGTGTATTTTTTGTTATTGAATGATATTGTGATGTTTTGGTTTTTCACCGGGTTTTTGTTGTTTAATAGTTTTCCGCTTATTTTTAGTTTAGTTCCATAGTATGCAGTGTTAAGTTTTGATAAAGTTATTGTTGTGTCTTTTCTGTCATCAAAGGTGTTCTGGGTTATGTTTGTGTTTCCTTCATCTAGTATTGGGTTTCCATAGCTACTGTATTTGTAAACGTTTTTTGTGTATTGTTTTCCATCATTTTTTATGGCTTCTTTTGTTAGGTTGTCCTTGTTTCTGTGGAACTTGTTTTTGATTATTAGTACATCACCATGATCTATTTTTATTGCTGCTGCTTCGTCTGTTGCTTCGTTTTCTATGAATTTGTTGCTTTGTATTGTTGTATCGGATCCATAGTAATTGTATCCTGTTTTTGGTACTGTCCTATACTTTGTCACATACCTAGTGGCTGTTCTATAATCATATCCACCAGTATATCCATATTGTGGTATTTGGATTGGTGTTGAAAAGCCCATAGGATTATAGTTATATGTTGTAGTATAACCTGTGATTCCATAGTTTTTTGTTGGATTCCAGTATTGTTCTAGATACTGTTCACCTTCTATGTAGGATTCTTGTCCCATGTAAGTATATGATTCGCTGCGAGGTATGTTTGCTATAGCTCCACCCTCTTCGGCCTTATTCTTGATGAACTGGTTATATGTTATGTTTGTATCATATGAACCGTATATGCATATTGCTCCGCCATCATCATCTGCCTTGTTGCTTGTGAAATTATTTTTTGTTATTTTTGCATCATAGCTTCTGTAGATGTAGATTGCTCCCCCGTCTTCTTCTGCACTATTTCCTGTGAACTGGGAGTTTGTTACTGTAAGGTCCCCGTAGGAGTATATTGCTCCTCCGTCTTCATCTGCCTTATTATATGTTAGTTTTGAATTTTTTATTGTTAGTGTTCCATTGTTTTCTATTGCGCCACCGTTTTCTGATACAAATTTGGTTAATGTTATCTTGTTCAGTTCTAGTGTGTAATCTTCGTCTACTTGGATAAACTGGTATTTTCCTTGACCGTTTATTATGGAATTGTTTGCATTGATTACTAGTTTTGTGGTTTTCTCTGTGTTTGCCCATATTAAAGTTTTTGTTGCATTGTAGTTTCCTTTTTTCAGGTTAATTGTGTATGTGGTGTAATTGGATTTCTTTGCCTGATTAATTTTATCTGATAATTGCTTATAGTTTGCTGCAGTAGTGGTGTATGTTGATGCTTTTGTATCGGTTGTGTTTGCAGATCCTGTTTTTGTATCCTTATTATTTTGTTTATTTATATTTTTTTCATATTTTACTTCATTAATAGTATCTACCGGTTTGGCACTTGTTAGTGTTGTGTCTTTAACTGTATCATCAGATACTGTTTCTGCTGCACTAACTACGCCTACTAATAGGAATATTAATGTAAGTAATAAGAACATTCTTTTAATGTTTTTATTCATCATTTTTACACCCGTAAAAAATTTGATTATTTGATTAAGAATAGGTTTAATCAATGATATTTAATTTAAAGCAGTTTATATATAAGTAGATTAAATAAAAAGGTTTCATATAAAAATTATAAAAAAGAAAATTAGTGGAGGTTAAGAAGGATTAATAGACTTTAAATGTTACAACTTTATTATTTGCTTTATAATTTTTTGTTCCAATAAAACTAACTGTTACTTTATATGTGCCTCTTTTATAGGGTTTATAATTGTATGTGTATACTCCTTTATTGTTTGTTTTTACTTTTACTGTCTTACTGTTTATTTTTATTTTTACACTAGTTTTAAGGATTTTACCTTTAATATTTGTTAATTTTCCTGTTATTTTAACTGTTCTTCCACGTTTTATATTACTTATCTTATTGATTGTTAATTTTGTCTTTTGAGCTACAGATTTGAATGTAATCTTTTTATTAACACTTTTTAATTTACTGGTTCCAATATATTTTATGTTAACTACATTATTTCCAACTTTATTAATAGTGAATTTAGATGTGTAAACACATTTATTGTTTGTTTTTACATTAACGGTTTTTCCATTATATGTAATTTTAATAATACCATTTTTAATATTTGTTCCAGTTTTATCGGTTAATTTTCCTGTTATGATTAGTTTATCATTATATGTTTTCTGTGAAATCTTATTTACAGCTATTTTGGTGGTTCTTTTAGTTACATTGAATGTAGTATTAGCCATGCTTTTTTGATAATAGTCACTACCATCAAATGTCAATGTAAGAGTGTTACTGCCTGTTTTATATGTTTGATGATTGTATTTGAATGTTCCATTGTTATTTGTTTTTACTGTTGTTGTTCTATCATTTATTTTTAGTTTTAATGTTTTATTAGAAATTCCTTTACCATTAGTATCCATTAGTTTACCTATTATTTGAATTTTGGCTCTGTTGCAAACCTATATTATTCTTGTAAAATTTGATAAAATTTACCAAACATAATCTGAGTATATAGGTTAATTAGTTAAAATATTGGTTAAAAAACTAGTTAAAAAATTGTTCTTAATTTATAC